>QMKU01000289.1 GCA_003646525.1 Campylobacterota bacterium | reverse complement strand
TGTAGCAATATTGTCGCCTCATCAAATGCCCAACCTATGGTAAAACTGTAGGCTTTTTGAACAGATGCAACTATGCTGCCACCGATAAATTTCTCTGGCTCAAACTCCTTTTCCACCGCTGATGCTTCCGACTGAATGAGTGGTTCTTCCATCTCACGCAACAAATCCCTCACGCCACCGATCAAAAGAATCGCGCGTTTCAAGGCAGATTTGAGCCCAAGACTTGCTAATATAAATAATATAAAGCGTAAAAAAAGTGCGTAAACAAGTGTGGTCATCAGCAAAAACTTCCACCACTCACCTAGCAGTGCAGCATTCTTGATCATTTCACTATTCAGCCTTCCCCCAAGTCTAAAGTAATGACTCTGCTCGATTAGCTCTAGAGAAGGAACTGCCTGAGGCAAAACTGCTTCCCAAGGCAAGGCAAGCATTAATATAAATTGATGAAATGCTTCTGGCGTGACTTGAAGTGTTGTACTCCAGCTAAACGCGATATCCTGACTTGCTACAATCCCCATCAATGCCAAAAAAAGTCCTAGTGAAAAAGCCAAAGCAAACTCTTGAGAACGCCTGATGATGATCCAATTTGTGATCAGAGGATTAATTGCAACTCTATAATTGATTTCGTGATTTTTGTCAGTAAAAAAGATAAATATTCGCTCCATCCAATAGGCAGGAGAGAGATGTGTCAGCATACTTCCAGCACGATTGGCTCGTAGCATTGCCAACAGTGCCATCGCTATTGTAAGTAATGGTAAAAAAAAGACTGCCCCCAAAAAATAGAGGAGATTGACTGGCTCATTACCATTGTAACGGAGTAGAGTAATCCCTGAAAATATCCCCAAAAAAAATGCAACGATCAGCAACAATAGAGTCGCACCAGAAAGAATACGACCAAGTCTCTCGGAGAGTGGAGGATGAGGGAGACGATGTCGATGCGCCTCAACCCATTGATTTAATAGTTCGACAGGAGAAGAGAGGAGTTTTTGATGCAACAGACCAAAAGTTCGATTTTCCTCATGTGTACCTCTATACTCCTCTATCAGTTGATGAAGATCTATATAGGTTTTGAGGTCACTATGAGTATTTTTCAAGTATACTAGTCCTTCTTAGGACAGCCATAGACCATGCACCGTAACTCTTCCCTGTAGGCATTATGATCATAATCAGTCACACGCGCTACGCCCTCTTCGACGGCAGCCTTTGCCACTGCAGAAGCGACCCAGATCAATACCTCTTTATTGAAAGGCTTTGGAATGATATGCTCTTTTCCGAACTCTATATTATCATCATGATATGCTGCCTTGACATAATAAGGGATAGGTTCTTTCGCGAGTGCAGCCAATGCTTCCGCAGCAGCCAGCTTCATCCCCTCTGTAACTTTTCTAGCTCTCACATCAAGTGCTCCACGAAAAATAAAGGGGAATCCTAGTACATTATTGACTTGATTAGGGTAATCACTTCGACCTGTGCCCATGATCACATCACTCCTGACTGCTAAGACCTCTTCGGGCAAGATCTCCGGTACAGGGTTGGCGAGCGCAAAGATGATCGGTTCAGCTGCCATCGTAGCCACCATCTCTTGAGTCAATGCACCAGCAGAACTCAATCCCAAGAACATATCTGCACCTTTAATGATATCCGAAAGCGTCTTTGCCTCGGTCTCCACGGCAAACTTTTCTTTGTAGGGGTTGAGGTCGGTTCTGTCTGTTGATATTACCCCTTTTCTATCACACATATAGAGATGCTTGACACCCAATTCTCGATACATCTTTGCACATGACAATCCTGCCGCACCAGCACCGTTGACGACTATTTTGACTTCGTCGATCTTTTTGCCACAGAGTTCGAGTGCATTGAGTAGACCAGCAGAGGTTATGATAGCCGTTCCATGTTGATCGTCATGAAAAACAGGAATATCCAATGCCTCTTGAAGTCGTCTTTCGATCTCAAAACACTTAGGTGCTTTGATATCTTCGAGATTGATACCACCAAAGGTTGGTGCGATTGCTTTGCAGACTGCGATGATCTCATCAATCTCATGCACATCCAACTCTATATCAAAAGCATCTACATGTGCAAATTTTTTAAAGAGAACCGACTTGCCTTCCATCACTGGCTTACTAGCCAACGGACCTATATCACCCAGACCCAATACCGCTGTACCATCAGAGATGACTGCAACCAAATTGCCTTTGTTTGTATAAGTATACGCAAGCTCTTTATCTCTATCTATCTCTAGGCAGGGAATCGCCACACCTGGTGTATATGCCATTGAAAGTGCATGTTGTGTCTCACAGCCCTTGGTCACATCAATACCTATTTTCCCACCGATATGATATTCTAGTACTTTTTCTTTATCGCTTTTAGCCATTTTTGATCCTTTTTAAAACTGCGATATTATACAGAAAACTATGTTAGGAATAGGATTTTTTGTTGGGTATTTAGTAAAATTATGAGATAATAAAATACTAGGAGTTATAATGAAAAATGAAATAAAAAAAATTGATAGAGATTATGTTGTATTGAGAGTCACCGATTGGAAACAAAGATTGGATCATCTTTTTTCAGATATTAGTGATTGGTCTAAAAATGTTAAGGAAGATATAGAAATCAAACAATACGACATTCCCCAAGCTAGAGAAGAGCTTATGTCAAAGTTTGATGTTGAACCTATGACTATTAATTCATTGGTACTTTCTGATACCGATAGTCGAGCTTCTTTTATACCTTTAGGATTGTGGGTTATAGGTTCCAATGGAAGAGTTAATATATCTACAAAAAAACATCAATATATACTTTTTGACTTAGGAGATGATAATACTTCACCACTCTGGACATTAGTCAATCCTACTCATAGAAAAGAACGAATTTCATTTAATAAAGAGGCCTTGACAAAGATTATCAAAGATGAGGAACTTTTTGAATGAAATATGGCGACTCAATCCGAGAAGCATATAGCAAATCTGTACAATGTTACATTAAAATGATTGATGATGCTATGGTTCATAATAAAATGATTATTTGAAACTTCATGAACTAGCCAGAATGAATGAATATGGGCATCCTTCATAAGTAGTTTACACTTTAAGCTTATTGGAGTTCGTAGGTGTGACCGTGTCACACGAGCAAATCATCACTTGTGCGACATGGTCGCACCTACAACATTGTAAACTACCTTTTG
>QMKU01000288.1 GCA_003646525.1 Campylobacterota bacterium | reverse complement strand
ATTAATACGTTTGTTGCTGGTGTACCGGATGAATTCTCTTGAGTAAATTCTTCTTTGCTATCTAATGTAGTCTGAAGATTTATAACGTCAGATATAACATGTGTATGTATCTCAGGAGGAAACTTAGTAGGTTTATTGGTTATATCTGACCAGTCAGTACTTGATACAACAGTCTTATATATACCATCATTAGCTAGGTAAGACATACCATCACCAGTATCAGTAATAGTATCTAGTAATGTCTTATTAGTGTGGGAATGTGAGTCTGTCTGTAATGTTGTAATAGCAGTAGAATTACTTGTTATCTCTGAGAATGCTACACCTGAATCTTTAAGTAGACCACCAGTCTCAAAAGAAACTATATTATCTGTTGCTGGTGTAGATACTTTATTATACTTATCGTTTAAAGAATCTTGTAGTAGTGATACATCTGATATAATATGAGTATGTATTTCTGCTGCTGCGCCTATCTGTGTATATGTAACTATATGTGGATTAGCAGTATCTTCTATGTGTGCTGTAAGAGCGCCAGTAGTATCTACAGTAGTAGCAAAAGCATCCAATTGGTTTTTATTTATAGCTTCAGTACCAGTACCGTCTGCTACATTAAATGTTTTTGAATTATCCCCTGCAACTAAAGCAAAACTTACTTCTGACACACCGGAATTTTGCGCATTACCAGTAGCGTCCATACTAATAAAATTAGTAGGGGTAGGTGAATTAATTTTATCCATCTTATTACTAACAGTATTTATGTCTATGTTACTATCATAAAGTAAACCAGCAGCATCAAATGTAACAATAGAGTCAGTAGTAGGCGTTACAGGCAAAGTAGCTTTAGTATCTAAGATAGATTCTAGACCAATAATATCACTTATGGTATGAGCACCATTAGGTGCACCAGTACCAGTAAGATCAGCGTGGTCAACAGAAATACCAGAGGCAACTATAGCACCTTCTGGGACTGCTGCAAATGATACTGTCATACCTATAATATCAACTGTAGCTGTATCAGTGTCGTTAGCAATATATACAGATAGTTCTTCATTGTTTAATAACCCAGTCATAAACCCATCTAATGATACTTGGTTAGTACCAGCTTCAGTGACGTCAGAGCCTATATTAATTTTAAAACTATCATCTATAGGGTTAGCACCTCTATAAGCATATACACTATACTTAGTGTTTGCTTTTCTAACTATAGTTATAGTAAAAGTGTACCAACCTTCTATAAGTTTAGTTGGGTCTATCGCATAATTAATTTTTACAGCACCATCAGAATACAACGCATTTTTACTACCTGCAGAAATAAAAGTAGGTACTAATATTTTTACTGGTTCACCTACAGCAGAAAAAGCAACTGTTTCAGATGATGAGGCCATACCGACAGAAATATTTGTTCGCTCAGCAGTAGAAAACTCTTTCATTTTACCGTCTAATTGCCCAAGTGCACCTTGTGTTGTACTAGATGTTATAATATTATTATTTGTAGGGTCATAAACTATGTTAGTAGCTTTATGGGTATGGGTCCCTCTCGGTATTTCATCATCTAATGGGTTGTTTAGATCAGCTATAAAACTTTTATTAAAAGCAGTATTTTTAAGTATTACAGGCTCATAGTCATGAATATGATTACCTTCAGCAACTTCACCAGCATTTAGGCCAAAATTCTTATTAAATGCAGTATTTTTTTCTTGTATAACAAGTTCATACTGTGAATGAGTATGATCAGACCTAGCTATATCAGAAGATGCACCAGTTCCACCAAAGCTTTTATTAAACGCTGTATTCTTTTGAAATACAGGCTCATATACATTAGGGTGTAGGTGATTCTCATTTGCTTTAGTAGACAGCTCAGTAGATACTTTCTGTGAAGACCATACTGTTGTTTGTGATATAACTATATCATTAATCAATTGATCACCAGCGTTTAGCCTAGACTTTTCAGACCAGTGAAAAGAAGAAAACTTACCAGGCTCTACTTCATTATTATAAGCCTTCTGTGACCATTCTTCTGATTTTAGCTCAGATACATCAGCGTCTAATGCAGATATTCTAGCCCTTTCTGCTGCAGCTACTGCTTCATTTCTGGCGAGCTCTGCATCTTCAATTATGTCACCACTAGATAATTGTGTAGCATTAGCTACTATATTTACATTTTCTATAAAACTATTTGCCATTTTTATTCTCCTGATATATGTATTACATTATAGGTAGTTAAACCGTCTAAGTGTACAATATTGTACGTACCATCTACTACATTACGTTCATGTATTTTACCTGGTGTAATTATCCAAGGCTCTATATCATGAGTATCTTTACTATAAAAATATTCTTCTGTAATACCTAATGTACTAAGGTATTTATCAATAGCTATAATGTCAGCAGTTCTAACAGACGCACTAAATTTATCATATAAATCTACTAACTCTGTTGGTATCTTACCAGCATAGTAATTCTGTTTTAACTGCTTATTATTAACTAGTGAACCAAGGTGTTGATATAACATTCTACTAACCAGTGTATCACTGCTATTTACACCAATACCACCTAGGTTTTCTACTGGTTGTGATTTATTACCTAGTCTTACTTGCACTGCCATTTAGTGTGCCAATCCAGTGAATATTCTACCATATGAAGGATCATTAGCATCTTCTGGTAGCTCAGGTATAATAGCCCTAGCTCTACGTATAGTTTCAGCTCTTTTTTGCCCATTACGCTCAACATCGTGCAAGTGATCATATAGCGCAACACCTAGTGCACTTTTAAAAGCTAACCATGTTTGTGCATCCATATAAACAATTTTAGATGTGTGTGTAGGTACATAATAGTATTTTATTACTATATTATCCATTGGTGTAGTAAGAATGTCTAAGTCTACATGCACTCTGCCGTTATACCTATTATCTTTATATATAATCCTATGGTCTCTATTCTTTTTTATACCATAATCATAAACATTTTTATCTTCATCCTCTTTTGTTAAATAAAGATCATATATTTCTGTTACATCTTCTTCAATATCTAGTGTTATTTTAGTTTCACCAGCAGCGTAGAAAGGTTCTAATGATATTACATCTTCATTACTAAACGCCTGTATAACAGCACAAAGTTCTGTATACCCATCATCTATAATATTATTTAGTTTATCATCAGGTAGTTTAGCTGCTCTAGTATCTAAGCTT
>QMKU01000287.1 GCA_003646525.1 Campylobacterota bacterium | reverse complement strand
ATCGTGATTTTGAGTTTGTTTTTTTGACTTTGGAGAGTGGATAGAAATTGAGATCGATGACATTGTCAAGCATTCGCACTGCCGTCGGGACTACGCGTGCGATGTCATCGAGTCCGTTGATTCGGGAGAGATTGATCGATGCCAAGTTACAGACAGCAGTGTCTCCATCCTCTTTCTCTTTCTCTACGATCCAGACCTGCTTGTCATTGATCACATCAAGTGCAGTGATTTTCTTGCCAGACTTTGTCACTCCACTATCAACCGTCACGCTCTCATGCTCATCAAATAGCTCTTCTGTTCCATCATCATAAATCACTTTGATCTTATAAGTATCTGGTCCAGTATTTTGGAAAATCTCCGTGCAGAGATTGGAGCTTCGTATCACTCCTGTATGCTTGTTTGGATTGGCATGATTGGCGGTGTCTTTGAATGCCAAAAAAGGATTGCCCGTCTCAAAATAACTACGGAGTACCTCTTTCCAAAGTCCTTTGGCTGAGATCACTTCACGACTTAATGACTCATCTCTCTCCATCTCTTCATAACGAACTCTGAATGCTTCACCATAAAGCTCTGTCAGCTCACCCACTTCATAAGGATCAAAAAGAGTCCAGATGCCATCTTCTTCAATGCGCTGCATGAAGAGATCATTGATCCATAGCGCAGGGAAAAGATCATGGGCTCTGCGACGCTCCTCTCCTGAATTTTTCTTGAGATCAAGAAAGTCACGAATATCAATGTGCCAAGGCTCCAGATAGACAGCAATTGCACCCTTTCTCGTCCCTAGCTGATCAACTGCGATAGCGACATCATTTGCGATCTTGAGAAAAGGTACTATGCCACCAGCAGCATGCTTGTGACCATCGATGTACGAACCCATACCTCGCACCAGTGACCAATCCCATCCAATACCGCCACCAAATTTGGAGAGCAGTGCCATCTCTTTATATCCATCGAAGATCCCCTCGATATTGTCGGGAGTTGAACCAATATAGCAAGAGCTTAACTGATGTCGTGGTGTGCGTGCGTTGGAGAGTGTGGGTGTAGCTGCCATCACTTCAAATTTACTCAAAATATCATAAAACTTTTTTGCCCATGTCTGAGAATCAAATTCATTTTGTGCCAAAAACATCGCCACGCCCATAAAGAGCTGCTGGGGTAGCTCGATAGGATCACCTTTTTTATTTTTGATCAGATAGCGATCATAGAGTGTGCGAATCCCAAGATAAGTAAACTGTAGATCACGCTCAGGTTTGATGTATGCATCGAGGTCATCGAGATCATACTTCTCTTTGAGTCCTAAAAGGATCCTGCCCTCTTTTTCACCACGCTCCAGATACTCACGGATATGATTGTATCCCGTGAAGCCTGTAGATTTATGATAAATATCATAAAGAAAAAGTCGTGCCGCCACAAAAGTCCAGTCTGGTCTATCGATATCTATCTTGTCCACGGCCGTCATGATCAGTGTTTTTTGTATCTCTTCAGAACTGATCATATCACGAAATTGAAGCTTTGCATCCACTTCTAATTCGCTCTGACTTACCCCATTTAACCCCTCCACTGAAGCAGCTGTATATTTTTGTATCTTTGTTACATCGAGAGTCTCTACTCTCCCACTTCGCTTTACTACTCTTATCATTGTGATTTGACCCTCGTTTTGGCATCGCTTTGGATGAGAAATCCAAAACAAATATTGGCTGATTGTATCTAATTCATGCCATCAAAGAGATAAATCAAAGCCAAGGAATCTTAGTACTAAAGAGAGGCTTATACTGAAAGTAGCTATAATGCTTTCAAATCAACTAACAGTCAGAGGATTAAGATGCTTTTTAAATACAAAGGGGTAGACAAAACTGGAAAATCTGCCAAAGGAACTATCTCTGCTAATACTATCGAAGAAGCCAAACAGAAGCTCCGTGCGCAATCGATCTATTATGAATCTCTTGCTCCTACTCAAAAATTATCCATGGAAGCATTTTCCAAGCGTCAAATGCCTGGTCCCCTACTGAGCAATTTTGCGAGAGAGCTCTCTTCATATCTCAAGTCTGGTATGACGGCTCTTACTGCGATCAAATTACTAGAAAATCAGCACAGAGACGAAAAACGCTATAGTGACTTTCTCGATGCTATCAAAACGATGATAGAGGAGGGACAATCTCTCTACAAGGCACTAGCAGGTCAAAAGATTTATACTATGCCTGACTTTTTTCTCCAAAGTATCAATGTAGCAGGGCAAAGCGGTAAAATGGTTGAGGTATTGATCAATATGGGCAACTTTTTTTCTGCTCAAAGTAAGATTAAAAAACAGGTGGGGAATGCCATGGCATATCCTATCTTTATCTTTGTAGTTGCAATAGGAATGAGTGGGTTCCTCATCACATTTGTGGTTCCCAAAATTACAGGTATTTTCAAAGATACAGGACAAGAGCTACCCCCTATTACCCAATTTGTATTGGGTGCTAGTGATTTTCTCATTGCACACTATCTTGCCATTTTGATTGGATTTACAACTTTGATTATAAGCTTCAAGATTGCTTATAGCAAGAGTATCGCTTTTCGAAAAGGAGTTGACAACATAATGCTCAAGCTGCCTATAATGGGTACACTGATCCAAAATTATGAGTTGGGGCGCTTCAGCTATATCCTTTCGTTGATGCTGGACTCTGGAGTCTCTTATGCACAAGCTGTTCAGCTCGCATCTACGACTTTCAACAATCGCGCACTCAAAGAGCGCTTTGATAATGCTGCGCAAAAAGTATTGGAAGGAAACAAGCTCTCCAGTGCGCTACAGCTCTCCAAAGGCGCAGAACTCAAACGAAATTTTATGCAAGCTTTGGCACTAGGAGAAGAGTCAAGTGAAGTTGCCAGTATCTTGGGAAATATTTCTCTGCTCTATCAGGAAGAGAATGAAGATCGCCTCAAACTAATGCTAAGTCTGCTTGAGCCCTTTATGATGCTTTTTATTGGTTTGATCGTAGGTGTGATCGTAGCTGCTATGCTCCTGCCGATCTTTAGTATGAGTCTCGGACCACAAACTTGATAATAAGGTAATACCATGGCACAAACAAGACGCTTTCGTGATGTAAAACAAAAAAAACCTATAAGTGAACAGCTCGACAAAAAAGAGTCAAAAAAGAGTCAAAAAGATTTATCCCCTTATGCCTCCATAGGGAATAAAACAAAAGCATTT
>QMKU01000286.1 GCA_003646525.1 Campylobacterota bacterium | reverse complement strand
GATCACAATAGTAAAAAGCCAAAAATAAGAAATTAAATATACACTTATTTTGTCATTTTTCGACAGCCTAAACCCGATATAACCAAAAAAAGCCCTGCACCTCCGAAGAGATACAAGGCTTAATTACTTGTAAGTACCAATGCTCAAATTGACTTACCATACACAAAGAGCTACTTTGATGGGGCATTATATCATAAAAAACTCGTAGGGTGGATAAAATCCACCGTCATAACAGAGATGCAATCAACTGCTTTGGTGGGATTTTCTTACACTACGCAACATACGCGTATGTTGCGTAGTCCCCTGACTCCGACAAATATCACGCATAAAGTAACATTCGATTATGTCAATAATTGTCGGGTTGAAGGTAACCCAATCTATGTGGTCTGACTAGTGAAGAGATATATTTTAATGTTTGTAGATTTAGTATACACTCCCACCAAGATGGTGGGAGCGAGGGAACTCTCAAGCCACACTCTCTAACTGAAAATCAACAACCTCTATCACCCTCTGCTTCGCTTTTGCTTCGGCTACGACTTGCTCTAGGTTTTCCGATACACTATCACTTATCCAAGATTCACCACAGAGAGAACAGACTGTAGCAGGGGTATTCCGTACCACGATAAGGCTTGAGCCTAAGTCTACGGTGAAAGTAGTAGTAGAAGCTATCTTGTGACCATTGCAGAGTGGGCAAATATTAGTTTTCATCTCTCCTCCTTGTTTTTAAATCATCATCAAAATACTCATTATTGGGTATATATGCCGTGATGATATATATTCTTTTTTCCTCTTCATCAAAAGAAGCTACTACATGAATAGTTTTTGTAAAGAAGTGAAAAAACAGTGCACCAGGAAAAGGTATATCACTCTCATAGCGTTCAAGTATTTCACCATTTTGTATAGCTAGTTTTACTTCATTTCGACTAATACCTCTTTGAAGCATTCGTTCCAAGGCATGTTGCCTCCACTCAATATTTCCAATATATACAGCTTCTCTCATAGATATTCTATTCAATATAGACTCATTATAACATAATCCTTGGGGTAGTCTTGGTATCACTTCGTAATAATCGAAAGATTCTGAAAGCCTTTTTCTTTTAGAATATCAACGATAGAGACAAACTTTTGAAACTCTGTTTTTTGATCTGTTTGAAGAGCGATAAGATCTTTTTTTGGATCAAGTTTCTTAAGTTTTTCTTGAAGATTGTCCAAACTCATCATATTTTTTTCATAAAAATACTTTCCATCTTTATCTATCGATATCATAATTGTTTTTTTCTCTGTCGCCTTTTTGGAGCTCGCGGTAGGGAGGTCTACCTTGATAGATTTCTGATTGATGAATGAAGCGGTAGCCAATACAATGACGAGTAGTACCAAAACGATATCAATAAAAGGGACAACATTGATCTTGTCAAATCTTTCGCGTCTCATCGGCGATTATCTGCCTTTTCATCCTGAAGAATTTCCCATTTAGCGATGAGTACATCTACTTTTCCGATCAGAGCATTGTAGATGACGGTTGCAGGGATGGCGACGACCAATCCTGCTGCTGTCGCCTTGAGAGCCAATGCGAGATGCTTCATGATTTCACCCGTATCGATATCTGCCTGTTTGTCACCGATAATATAGAAGGTGAGAATGATCGCTAGAACTGTACCTAGTAGACCGATATAGGGGGCATTGGTGCCGATGGAGGCGATTGTGCCGAGTCTTCTAGTGAGGTCGATCTCAAGTGCGAGCCTGTGTCTGTATTTCGAGAGTCTAATAGAGCGATAGTAGAGCAGTCTTTCGATAGCAAATGCGAAAGTAAGTATACTCATAAAAATCAGAAGACCTATGATTCCGTAATCGACGATATTTTTGATTTGATCTATTGGCAAAAGAGACTCCGTTTTTTTAAGTGAAATTATACAGAAATTTTGTGAAAATCGGTTGATGCTGCTTATGTAGAATATTTAGAACCACCTTTAGAGCCATTTCTAAGTGATCCTTGGATATAATATTCTTTATTTTTAAGGAGTAGTATGAGCGATCTATTTGAATCCGAAGAGAACGAGAATACCCAAGATGTACTGATAGAAGAGAGTATCAAGGGGAGTTATCTTGATTATTCGATGAGTGTTATCATCGGTCGTGCACTTCCAGATGCGCGTGATGGGCTCAAGCCAGTGCATCGAAGAATCCTCTATGCCATGAGTGAACTCAATCTCTCTCATCGTAGCCCTTATAAAAAATCTGCTCGTATTGTCGGTGATGTGATCGGTAAGTATCATCCACACGGTGATACGGCTGTCTATGATGCGCTAGTGCGTATGGCACAAGACTTTTCGATGAGGGAGCCTCTGATCGATGGTCAGGGTAACTTTGGTTCGGTTGATGGGGACAATGCCGCAGCGATGCGTTATACTGAAGCACGAATGGCAAAGGTATCTGAAGAGCTTTTGCGTGATTTGGAAAAAGATACTGTTGATTTTGTTTCTAACTATGATGATAGTATGAGTGAGCCAGATGTCTTGCCAAGTCGTGTACCTAACCTCTTACTCAATGGTAGTTCAGGGATTGCTGTTGGTATGGCGACCAATATCCCTCCCCATAGACTTGATGAATTGATTGAAGCGTTATTGATCCGTATTGATAATCCTCAGTCGACAGTTGAAGACTTGATGGCTGTAGTCAAAGGACCTGATTTTCCTACGGCAGGTATTATTTTCGGTCGAAAAGGTATCACAGATGCTTATACGACAGGAAGAGGGCGTATCAAAGTACGCGCAAAAACGCATATTGAACAAAAAACAAACAAAGAGGTCATTGTCATAGATGAACTTCCTTATATGGTCAATAAATCAAGATTGATTGAAAATATTGCCCAGTTGGTACGCGAAAAGCATATTGAAGGTATTTCAGAGATCAGGGATGAGTCTGATCGTGAAGGAATTCGTGTTGTCATGGAGCTCAAGAGGGATGCGATGAGCGAAATCGTGCTCAATAATCTTTTCAAATCAACACAGATGCAGACGACTTTTGGGATCATCATGTTGGCGATCGTCAACAAAGAGCCCAAAGTCTTTACACTGATGGAACTACTTGATCTCTTTCTAAATCATAGAAAAACAGTTATTATCCGTAGAACGATTTTTGATTTAGGAAAAGCAAGAGCAAGAGCACACCTATTGGAAGGGTTGAAGATCGCT
>QMKU01000285.1 GCA_003646525.1 Campylobacterota bacterium | reverse complement strand
TGCAGAAAATCCTATCATCTTTGAAGAGGTTCTTGTGGATGAGTATCAGGATACCAATACTCTGCAAAGTTCACTCATTGATGCTCTCAAGCCTCGTTCACTCTTTTGTGTAGGAGATTATGACCAGAGCATTTATGCTTTTAATGGTGCCAATATCGAAAATATCGGTACTTTTCCTGATCGATATCCTGGGGCTAGCGTCTTTACACTCAAGATAAATTATCGTTCAACTGCACCTATACTCTCGTTGGCAAACAGAGTGATCGAGCGTAATGAGCGTATCTATCCCAAGAAACTGGAAGTAGGACGCAAAGGTAAAAGCCATCCGCCTCGATTGCTGATGTACAATGAGCTTTTCGATCAATATCAAGCTATTTCACATGCGATCAAGACAACCCATCTCCCTAATGATCAGATCGCAATTATTTTTCGTAATAATGCCAGTGCTGATGGTATCGAAGCAAGTTTGAGAGAGTTGGGGATCCCTTGTAAGCGCAAAGGTGGTACCAGTTTTTTTGAAGCCAAAGAGGTGAAATTTCTTCTTGATCTCCTTGTGTTACTGGTCAACCCAAAAGATATGATGGCATTTATTCATGTTTTTGACTATGCCAAGGGGACTGGGTCAGCATTGGCAAAAGATTTTTTTCATTGTTTGACGCATTTTGGAGAGGGAGATCTTGTTTCGGGTGTACTCTCTCCTACTCTCTTCAATCTTCCCAAGCTTAATCCCAAGAAAAATATACAATTGGGTCTCTTTGACGATGATTTGGAGATCGGTTCTATTAGTCGATTTGCATCGCTTGATTTGGGTGAAGAGATTCGGGCACACCCTTTGCTGAAACATCCTCGTTTGAGCACGGAGGGAGTTCTCTTTTTTCGAGAGTATTGGCTCTTTGTGCGATCGGTAAAACAGAGCAAAAACCCTAGCACAATCCTCCAAAAAGCCATAGAGTCTAAATTCTATCAAGATATAGTCGAGAAGCTATCGACTCAGCGTGCTCAACTCAAAAGCGGAGAGATAGATGAGGAGAAAAAGAAGCTTTCACGAGAGCGTATTTCGAGAAAGGCGAGACTTTTGTTGGATCTCTCTAAGCCATATAAGGAACTTCGGAGATTTGTCAATGCGATGGTACTCGGTGGGAACGAGTTGAGCGAAGGCGAGGGTGTCAATCTGCTAACAGTCCATGCCAGTAAGGGATTGGAGTTTAGTGAGGTTTATGTTGTCGATTTGATGGATGGTAGATTTCCCAATCGAAAACTCATGAGCAAAGGTGGTAGTATCGAAGAGGAGAGACGGCTCTTTTATGTAGCTGTGACGCGTGCCAAAGATAAATTGCATCTCTCACTGGCAAAAACTGATCGTGTCAAAAAACTTGATTTTATCCCTTCACCATTTCTCTATGAAGCAGGACTGCTCAAAGGAGAAGCACCTGCTTCTTGAGTCATTGGTGGCTCGTTATGGTCTGAAATCCTACATAGCCTCTATCTATTTCAAAAATTTTTAATCATTAACCTGTTTAGTTATTTTGATTGTGTTACAATAAGATTTAGTGTTTGATAAGTATCCTGTGTAATACTTTTAAAGGAGTTGATTGATGAAGAGTAGGATTTTTGGGGGAGTTTTTGTGGCTTCTTGTTTGTGCGGTTTTTTGTATGCAGATATAGTGACTCTTAATGAGGCAATTAATAAAGCTGGTAGACAGAGAATGCTTTCTCAGAGAATGACGAAAGACTATTCTATGATTGGTATGAAGATCAATTTTGGTAATCCTCAGGAGGAGTTGAAAAAATCTGCTACTCTATTCTCTGACACTTTAATGGATTTAATTAAATTTGCACAAGTAAACGATAAGCCTTCCCATCAGGCACTCGAAGAGGTAAAAAAACTCTGGGATCCATTGCAAAAAGAGTTGCTAGCGAAGCCATCCAAAGAGAAAGCCGTAGCGACCTACGAGGCAACCAATAATCTCCTTAAGGCTGCCCATAAGGCAACTAATGCCATCGCCGCAACCTCCAAGGAGAGTACGGGAGAGATCATCAATATTTCAGGACGACAAAGAATGCTCTCTCAACGATTGGCAAGTCTCTATATGCTCAAAGTATGGCAAGTCGACATGGATGAGAGTGAACTCAAAAAGGCAATGGAGCAATTTACTACTGCTCAAACAAAACTCGAATCTTTTCCCAAGAATACAGATGAGATCAAAAAAGGTTTGACTGCCGTTGATAAAGACTTTATGTTTTTTAAGGTGCTAGGCATGTCTCAATCAAAAAGATATATTCCAAGCTTGATCGCTCGCTCCTCCAACAAGATCACTGGAAAGATGAATGAGATAACCAAACTGTATGAAGCGGTGCAATAAGGAGCCAATGATGATAAAAATAAAATTAATTAGAATTATATCAAGGATGACTGCTATCGGGCTACTCTGTTTTGGAGGTGTCGCTTTTGCTGAGGAGAATCCAGTAGCTACAAGCAGTATCTCTTCTCGGCAGATGATTAACTTGGCAGGAAAACAGCGAATGCTTTCGCAAAGAATGGCAAAAGACTACTTCTATGCTGGGAAGAAGATCAATAAAAGTAATGCACTCAAGCAACTCAAAAATAGTTTGAGAGATTTCAAAACGACACAGATATTATTGAATAGAAAGATAAGTAATGATGAGATTAAAAATCTTATCGCTTTTGTCAATATGAGTCTCGATGAATTTGTAGAGATATCAGGCGAAAAATACAGTGTAGATAATGGAACGATCATCTTGGATTTGAGTGAATCTATGCTTGAGGGTAGCGAGTATGTCGTTCAGGCATTGACAGAAGGCAAAGCTTCTAGTGAGATTGTTGATATCGCAGGAAAGGAGAGAATGCTTTCTCAGCGTATTGCTAAATATTATATCGCTTATCAAGCAGGTATCAAAGATGACAATACAATTGTTCAAATGAAAGAGACAGTCAAAGAGTTTGATACTATTTTGAAGAGACTTATTGCAAACAAGAGCAATACCTTGGAGATCAAAAAAGAGTTGGCGAAGGTTAATAGGATGTGGAATATTGTCTATAAATTCTACTTGAATATCGAAAAGGGCGGTCTGCCTATTATCGTATTCTCAACAACAGATGATATTACGAAGAAGATGAATAAAGTAGTCGGTATATATGTTAACACATTGGAGAAAAAATGAAAAATAGATTAGTA
>QMKU01000284.1 GCA_003646525.1 Campylobacterota bacterium | reverse complement strand
CCTTCGCTGTCATCATCGGTTTTACCATCACCACTTACAGAGATATTGATTGTTTCGGTTTTAGTATCATTAAAGGTAAATACCGCTACTCCGTTGTCTGAAGAAACAAATGTATAAGTAGCAGTATCAGAACTTGGGCCTCCGTCAGTAAAGGTTCCGTTACCTGAGGAAAGAGCCCAAGAGATAGTAGTTGCTGTACCATTAGTATCTAAAGTTATTGTCCCCGTATAGTCGGTCTTAGTATTCCCATAAGAATCTTTAGCGGTTACTGTTATAGACTCATCACTCCCTGCAATAGCTGAACCATCGTGAGAGATAACAAAATGATCAATGGTGGAAGGATTAACTACTAGGTCTCCTTCGCTATCATCATCAAACTTACCATCGCCAGATACAGAGATATTAATTATCTCAGCAGTTGTATCGTTTATAGAAAAGGTAACCTCTCCACTGTCAGAGGTAGAGAATGTATAGGTGGCTGTATCCGCTCCTGAGCCTCCATCGGTAAAAGAACCAAACCCTGTAACTAATACCCAAGTAATGGTAGAAGGATTTCCTGTTGTATCTAAAGTAATGGTTCCTGTATAGTCATTTATTTTATTCCCATAAGCATCTTCTACTCTCACTGTCAATGTTTCGTCTTCTCCCGCAATGGCGGTCCCATCATGGGTGATGAGAAAGTGATCTAAGAGAGCGGGTGAAACTACTAAATTTCCTTCGCTGTCATCATCAGTTTTACCATCACCCGTTACCGAAATATTTATTGTCTCAGCCTCGGTATCATTTATAGTAAAGGTAACTTCTCCGTTATCAGAAGGTGAAAATGTATAAGTAGCAGTATCAGAACTTGGGCCTCCGTCAGTAAAGGTTCCGTTACCGGATGAGAGAGACCAGGTTATAGAGTTGGGGTTCCCATTGGTATCCAAAGTTATTGTCCCCGTATAGTCGGTCTTAGTATTCCCATAAGAATCTTTAGCGGTTACTGTTATAGACTCATCAGCTCCGGCAATAGAAGAACCATCATGGGTTATTAAGAAATGATCTAAAACCACATCAATCTCTCTCTGGCCACTAGAGTTGAGATCAGTGTTAGTAAGTTTACCTCCGTTGGTAAGCCCTATCCCCTCTATAGGAATCTTTACATCTAATATATCTCCATCATTAACTGAAGAGGCTACATCTAATACAGCAAAGAGATACTCTGTACCTCCTCCATTAGGAATAAGAACATTTAATCCTGAAAAAGTCTTAACTCCTGAAGAAAATGTTCCACTTCCTATTTGCGTATCTACTCCAGGAGTAAAATCTCCAGAATTATTACTGTCATAGTAGAGTTTAACAGAAGAAATCTCTGAATCAGAAGCTGTGCCTGTATTATTCACAGTAACACTCTCTATAGTAATATCTTTACCCCAGTTGTTGGTAAGAATCACATCTAAGATCAGATTATCACTAGAGCCAGCACCTACTGAAGAAGTGGTTACAGGATTAGCTGCTACCTGAACATAGGTATCCAACATCTTCTCTTCAACTCCTGCGGTAACGGTAGGTTCGGGATCAGTCTTATATCTTACTAAGAAATCATCAAAATAACTGTGGGCATTTTGTACTTTTAGTCCTACTACAGTATCATTTAAGGTTCCAAAATCGCGATTTAACCCTTTATCTTCAAAATCAGGATCGCTATTAAGTTTTCCCCAGAATTGGACAGTATCAGTAGTATTAGGAATGTAGATTTGCATCTCGTGCCATACATCAGAGTTTATAGTCTCTGCAGTACCGGTTTGAAGAACAGTACTGTACCCTTGTTCATCTCTCCATTTATTACCTCCAATCCTTGCTCCCATAGTGTACATATTAGTAGTATCTGTCCAATCTATCACCACAAATGAATTTTGATAAGGAGCACTACCATTCCCCATAAATTTTACTTGAATAAGAATACCAGAGGTAGATAGATGTCCGCCTGTGCCATTAGCAGTTACTACTACATCCTGTCCGGTAAAATTCACATTATCTCCTAGATAAAGTCTATTGTTACTTATCCCACAGTGAGTAGGATTATCTTGAACTGTCCACTTTGGTCCAGGGCTAGAACTATCAGGTCGATTAAAATCATCATAAAATAAATAGACATTATCTTTATTCTCAGGTGGGTTAGTAGCATCGGGGTTACCATAGTAAAGATAATAGTTACTAAGACCTCCTCCCCACCCTCCTGACTCCTGAATCCTAAACCAAACATCTATTTTATTGGGAGAGAATGCTACCAAGTGTCTATCGATATCAGCCATAGTAGAACCTGTCCACCATCCAATTCTTAAATCATCACCATTAGATAAACACTTATTATAAATCTCACTCGCGGTAGGAGTTGTAGTATCATCCAGAAGAAGATGCACAGTGTATCCAGAAATGGCCTGACTTATAGTGAGACGGCGCCGATAGAGCCAATTCATATCTAGGTTACTACCTGAAGTAGAAATAACTAGATTTCCTTCAGAATCATCGTCGGTCTTACCATCACCGGAGACATCAATATCTATTGTCTCTTCGGTAGAATCAGTAAGTTTTAGAGTAACTACTCCTGAATCGCTCTCACTATAAGTGTAAGTACAGGTATCAGAAGAGGCTCCTCCATCAGTAAAGGTTCCATTACCTGATTGAAGGGCCCAACTGATACTATCAGGAGTTCCACTGGTATCTATAGTAATCGTACCTGTATAGTCGGTCTTCTGATTACCATAGATATCCCACACTTTTATAGTAATGTACTCGGCTACCCCTACCAGGGCCTGACCATCATGATAGACAGTAAACTTATCTAAAGCAGCTGGTCCAACTACTAAATTCCCTTCAGAATCATCATCGGTTTTGCCATCTCCTGTTACAGAGATATTGATTGTTTCAGCAGTTGTATCATTTATATTTAAAACTACCACACCATTGTCAGAAGCAGAGAATGTATAAGTTGCTGTATCAGAACTTGGTCCTCCATCAGTAAATGTTCCGTTACCGGATGAGAGAAACCATGTTATAGAGTTGGGGTTCCCATTGGTATCCAAAGTTATTGTTCCCGTATAATCAGTCTTAGTTTGACCTAAGGTATCTACAGCAGTAATTGTAATACTCTCATCTGTACCTGCAGTAGCAGAACCATCGTGGGAGATAACAAAGTGATCTAAGAGAGCTGTACCTATCACTAAATTCCCCT
>QMKU01000283.1 GCA_003646525.1 Campylobacterota bacterium | reverse complement strand
CCATCAACGAGATAGAGGATAATATCTGCATCATCAGCTGCTCTGAGCGCAAGCTCTGCAACTTTACTAAACATTTCGCTACTATAATCTATCCCCCCAGTATCGAGTACTTCAAAGTTGCGATTGCCTGAGATGGTGACAATACGCTTTTTGACATCTCGTGTTGTGCCTGAGATATCAGAGGTGATAGCATCTCTCTCTCTTGCTAGACGATTGAAGAGGGAGCTTTTCCCGACATTTGGACGACCTAAAATGGCTACTTTTTTCATGATATATCTTTCTGTCAATAATTACGAGATTATAGCGTAAATCATTATTTTTTATCAATCATTGGAAGTGTTTCCATGTAGAGTGATTGTGATGGGAAGGCAAAGGCAGAGTTGTTGTTTTCAACAATTTGTATAATTTTGAGATGAATATCTTCGCGAATATCAAGATAATGATCCCACTGTGATGTGCGCGTAAAGGCATAGATAAAGATATTTAATGCACTATCACCAAAATCATTGAAGTTGACCAGCAGGGTCTCCTTTTGTGATATTTTTGGATGGCTTTGAAGCATCTCTCTGATTTCAAGGACGATTTTCCCCAATTGAGGACTACTAGTATCGTAGGTGAGACCGACATTTATCTTGATGCGTCGTACGCCTCTACGGGAGAAGTTTTCGATAGGATTGTTGGCGATGAGGTGGTTGGGTACTGTGAAGAGTGATTTTTGAAAAGAGCGTATCTTGGTCGTGCGCATTCCTACTCCGATGACGACACCCTCTACTCCTGCGACCTTGATCCACTCTCCACTCTTGATAGAATTATCGAGGAGAATGGCGATAGAGGCGAAGAGATTGGCAGCAGTATCTTTGGCTGCTAAGGCAAAGGCAAGTCCTCCAAGACCCAATGATGCAACGAGCCCCGTGACATTGATTCCCCAGTTGTGCAAGATTATACTGAGTCCGATAGCGATCACGATTCCTTTGATAACCTTGATAATAAAAGCAGTAAGCTCTCTAGAGTGCTGTTTATCAATATTTCTATAGTTAAACATATAATCTTTCACTGCATCTATGATAGAGATAAGAGCCCAAAAGATAGTAAGGATAATGAGAGATTCCAGTAGAAGATGAATAAAATCATTGCTGACAAATATCAGTAGAAAAAATGCATGTAAGCCCATGACAACAAATCCGAAACGAACAGACTCCTTCAATCCCATAATGATCTGTTCATCTAGGCTTGTTTTGCTTTTCTTTGCAAGAAAAAGAAAGAATTCCAAAATAAATTTGGTAAATAGTTTACGAAAAAGTAAAAAAAGTCCAAAAACGAAAAAGGCACCAACTAGGTTTGCCACGGGAATTCCCGCAATGACATAGGACCAAAAATCACCATATTTACTATTGTAAAGTTGATTGAGGAGAGGTTGCACAGTGCCATATACATCCATATCCATCGTACTGATGAGATTTGTCTTTTCACTGCTATTTAGATCGATGATGAGAGGTTCCGCCATTTTTCCTACTTTTTGATATGATTTAGGCTATTTTATCTAAATATTGCTATGATACGGAATGAAAAAATTCTTATTGATAACAGTGATAACAGTGAGTTTTGCATTTAGTTTGTATGCAGAGACAATAGATGCTCTATACAAGGTGAGTTTTGGAGTGATCGGAGAGATCGGAAAAGCCAAGGCACACTTGGAGAGAGATGGAGACCGATATCGCATAGAGGTTGTGGGTGAGGCGACAGGTATCGCTAAGGCTTTGAGCAAAAATCGCAAAGAAAAACAGGTCAGCCAAGGGCATATCAGAGATGGATTGTTGCTACCTGATAGCTATAGCGTGATCAGAAGTTTTGGCAATAAAGTCATCACAAAGATCTATACCATAGATCACAAAAACAAGCGTGTAGAACAGCGCAATGAAAAAACAGAAGATGGCAAGTTGATCTGGGAAGAGAATAAAGTATTGGATTTTTATGCCAAAAATGATCTGTTGACTCTATACTTCAATATCAATACTATGATCCCTGAAAAAGAAAAAAAGGCAGTTTATACTTTCAAGGCTGTCGGTGCTGAAAAACAGCAGGGAAGCGTAGAGGTGGTCGTTCCAGATAGAGAGGGGCGAGTTGATTATGAAAAAAATCTCGGGCAGGGGGGTACTTGGTATCTCACTGCTATCATCCATCAAGAGATATTTTCTAGCAACAAAGGAGAGTTGATCCTTTCAATTGACGAGAATGGAATCACACAAAAATCGATGCTCAAAGATGTGGTTATGTTTGGCGATATTATGGCGGAGCGTGTTAAGTAGGTGTAGTTGGTTTCGTAGGGGGCGTTTGCTAACGCACCGATGATTACGCATACTTTTACTTCTCCTTTTACTTCTAGTTAAATATATAGTTTTTACTACAATCACGATTGATTTTAATCTCTTTTAGAAGGAACCATTTTTATCTATAAGCCCACTCAAAAAATCCTCCAATGCTTTCGCTCTATCATCTACATCAGATACAATCATTTCTATGCCTCTCTTTTTTAATACAGCCTCTTGTATGGGATTTTCTTTATTTGTAAAGATAAATACTGGTGGTCTGTTTTTGATTTGTCCACTCTCTTCCCATATTTTTGTTAATTTATAAAATATAAAACGAATATTGATATCAGATAAACTATATCCTATAAACAATATAGACTTGCCCAATACATCTGATCTAAACTTGATATCTAAAGGTGTATCAAAATCAAGTCTATCAAAGTAACTACTCTCTGTTAAGACAATAGAGTTATCATCACTAAAGTCACCATGAAATTTTATAATCTGTTTTTTGTTATTATCTATACATCTTATATCTTTAACACTTGCGACTTTAACAAAATCTTTTTTATAATATTTATGTGCCATCTCTATTGAATTATCATAGTTGGTTGTATATATTATCGGGAAATTTAATTTTGTAATAAGTTCATAGATTCTTGACTTCTTGAGTTTTTTCTCCATATCTCTATGCCAATTAAGATCCATCCAGCTTCTGAGTTCACCAATACCATTTTTTTGAATAATATAATATTCAGCTAGAGATTGATAATCTCCCATTGTATGAAATATATCTTTATTGTATCCCAACTCATCTGCTAAATGATTTATAAGATCACTCCAATCAGGTAAGTTTAGATTTTTAGATACACCTGCACCGACAAAGAGCATTAGGTTATTATTTT
>QMKU01000282.1 GCA_003646525.1 Campylobacterota bacterium | reverse complement strand
TTATATACTTCTTGCTCTAATTTCAGCTAAAGAAGGAGAGTTAAACAACTTACCATTCCTATAAACAAGCTCTAAAGCTTCTGTACAGTTTTCTGGTATAGTGCCAACTAGTCCCAGTGTGAAAGTACCAGTAGTAGAGTTCTTGTAAGTAGTTACCTTACCTTTCTTAGATTTTTTACCTGGAGCAGTTATAGGGTCCTTATAGACATCAATATCTCTAAGGCACGTCTGTGGCGGGTCAGATTGGAGAAGTATACTAGTGTCTTCTACAGTTATACTGCTACACTTTATAGCGAATTTCTGTGTGTCTCTTGTTACATTCTGCATAAGGTCACCACCACTTCCGAACACGAAGTTCTCTACAGCAAAGCCATTAGCTAACTGTACTCCTAGAATTAGTTCGATTGTTTTAGGGGTAATGCCGTCACCCCACAGGATACCGAAGTCTGTAAATAATACATCCGTGCTCATAGCTTTAAAGCTGTGTAACTTATTGCCTCGCATGATTGATACCATACGGGTAATGACTTCTACAGCATCACCACTATCAGGGCGAAGTATAAACTTTTGATGAGGTCTAGATTCCACTAATTTTCTAATACGAGACCCTGGGGCTGTACAAAAGTTAGTAAACTCATAAACATCATAAGAGTCTGCTACAAAACTCATGATCGGTGCGTCTGGGTGCTTAAGTAGTTGACTGTATACAAACTCTTCTTCACCATTACGTCCATATGAGGTAGTAGTGCTATGTTCTGTAGCAAATACAGCGTATGCAGGCATATCTTTGTGCTTATAGTAGTCTAGTGCCATATCTAACGAGTTGAAGTTGTCAGTGCCCATGAATTGAGTATAGTGAGCAAAGCCACCTATTGCGGCTGACTCTACTGAGCTAGATCCTCTATCGCCAAAATTATGATACGCAAACTGGGCCCACTCTTTTGAGCCGTATCGTTCTAACATTTTTCTAGTGTGGTAGGATTTAGTAGCTATTGTTGTAGGGTACCACACTTTCATGAGTAGTGTCTCTACAAACCCTGCCACCCAAGGTACGCGCTCATCAGTAGATTCTACTGTAAGTAAAGGTAGTCCCGTTCTAATTAAAGTTCCTTCTGGAATTGCCTTTATGAGTACAGGTAATTTACCTTTATGCTCTTTTACAATATACATCCATCCGTCGTAGTCGAATGGCACTCCATGCAGCTTTGCTTTACCTGCTGCAATATCTACTTCAATTTTAGTTACACGTTCTGATAAGTATGTAGCTAGGTAATACTGTAATCCAACAAATATGAGCTCAGAATAAGCTCCTCCTCTTGACTCCATATAGGTATAATTACTTACCATTTTGTCTGGGTACTGACCTGCATGAGAGTACTTATACGAATCAGCTAGGTTTAATATTGACTGTGGGCTCATGCAACCACTCCTAATTGTTTTGCTCTAAGGATTATAAACATAGATTTCCAGTCTTGGTGGTTACATATCTGGTCAGGGTACATCCATACAGTTTCTTGACCCTCTGTCTCGTAGTCTCTAGGAATATCAGTTACAGATACTAAGTACCCGTGAGCTACTTGGCTAGATTGTGACGATACTAGAGTCTTACCAATTTTATGGATCCTATTTTTAGGCACTTTATAGCCAGCTTCCTCTAGGACTTCCATTTTGACTATTTGTTTCTTAGTCTTGGCGTAATCATCTAAAGATCCTCCGAAAGCTGTTGTCATACTTACTTGTGCCATCTCTTGCTCGTCTCTAGGTGGCTTAGACTCTCTTATAAGGCCAAACTTACCAGTACTTGCGTCATATAAGACAAAGAAGATTGAGTCTACTCCTCCGCGTTCAGCATAGTAGTAATACCCTCTAGCTTTCTTCACTGTTAAGAATGGTTCCCCATTTGGAGTACACTCGGGTGATTTGTACATTACTTCTGCTTTATGGTTATTCATTGTTTAGTCCTTTTATGTACTTATATACTTCTATATGTAAGTAGTGTTTGTTTTTTTCTAACTCTTCTCTTATACTTTTAGCCCTAATCTGTATATCAGAGATAGGTAACTTAGTAGTATTAATTCCTGCTACTTCATATAGCTTACAGTACGACTCTTCAGTGTAGTCTAATCCTCTGAAAGTAAAGTTTTGTAGGTCTTCTAGTTTTTCATGCAGGTAAATAGTTACCTCCGCTAGGTTTTTAGTTACACATAGTTTAAGTGTACTTAATAGGTGTCTAAACCATTCATCCCAGTTAGTGTAGTCATCTATAGTCCATACTCTAATATCAGGATATACTAGCTTTACCATCTCTATCCTTTGTAGGGGGTGATACGGATTCTTTTTATCAGACTTATTGGCTGACCCTAATAGAACTATTGGCTCTAAGCCATCTGCTATAATTTTATCTATGATGTGCTGGTGACCTTTATGCAAGGGCTGAGCTCTCATTAGTACTATTCCGTATTTAATCATTTAGTAATCCTTTATTGACTTACGTTGTTTAATGTTTTTAGCTTTTTATAGTCATGGTATGCCGGTACCTACTGGTTGCTTTAGTACCTATACATGAGCTTTCACACTTGTTGTTAAATTTCCTTATCCTATAAACTTACTTCAATACATTTTATTGTCTGTACTAAAGTAAATTTATTGTTTGCGTATCCTAGCTGTACAGCTAGTTACGACTACCCTATTTCATTAACCGCAAGGTGGAGGATTAGCAACACAATTGAGCTGGCAATTAAGGTCATGCTGACACGAGGTTTCTCTAGGATAATCACACCTAGCTACATACGTCGTTTGTCCCTAACGATCTAGATGCATCTGATTTAAGAGTGCAGTTTATTTCCTGTATAACTACCAAGGTTCCTATGCAATTATGCTTGGAAGGAATAAGCATGCATAGCTACCATTATGCAAGAGGACATAGGGGATTTATTCCTATGGTTAGTACTTAATTAAGGCACCTAAGAGTATACTGCCTACTACTGATACGCTTCCCAACACTCCCCCTAGGATTCAGTGGAGTGCAAAGTCATGTGGGCTGTAGGCTACCTTCAGAAGTATACTCTTAGGTGCTTTAGGTGGAACGGATTAAGGGCAGTGAGCCCTAGCCACCAATAAACTTAGCTATAGCAGCTTATTGGATCGATCACCTGATATCCGTATATGTATGGTGCCGACTATGAGAATCGAACTCATGGCCTCTTACTTACCAAGCAAGTGCTCTTCCTCTGAGCTAAG
>QMKU01000281.1 GCA_003646525.1 Campylobacterota bacterium | reverse complement strand
ATTCAGAGAACAAATATTAAACCGTTCCTATTCGGGGACACAGGTTTTGCTTATGCCCTTGGGTGCATTCGCTTCGCTCGCAAAACCAATGTTCCCTTAATGCACGGTTCCTATGGTTTGGGAATAATAGTAACAAAATAAATCTTCTATAATCAAAAATATGCTATACCCAAAAATGGGACGCAGTAGATATAAAGTATATAAACCAACACACCCACACTCTTTAGCCTGTACAGTATTGTAGAACAATATATTGGATATGGTTACTATCAAGCAAGGTGCTTTAGTCCCTTACTTTTACTTCTATTCCTAAGAAATAGCTTGTAGTCGAACTCCAAAAGAGTCTAAAACCTTGGCAATTGTGTCGAATTTAGGTTTTGCTCCTTTTGCAAATGATTTGTAGAGGCTCTCTCTTCCTAGCCCTGTATCGTTGGCAATCTGAGTCATTCCCTTGGCTCTTGCAATATCTCCTATGGCTGACAAAAATTCATCTGAATCTCCACCTTCTAATACTTGAGAAAGATATTCAGCGATAACCTCATTGTTATCAAGATATTTTGCTATATCAAATGTACTTAGTTCACTATTCATCTTGGTACTCCTTTGCCAAATCTTTGGCTTTTTCTATATCTTTTGATTGACTTGATTTGTCGCCACCTATAAGCAAGACGATAATTTCGCTCTCTCTTTGGGTATAGTAGACACGATAACCAGGTCCTGTAGTTATCCTAAGTTCACTCACACTATTCCCAACAGATTTATGGTCTCCAAAGTTTCCTCGCGTCAATCTTTTGATTCTACGCAAAATCATAACTTTCCCTCTGGTATCTTTGAGCTTCAATAACCATTTTGAAAATATTTGGGTCTCTTTTATTATAAACATATGGTAGTGTATTCTAAAAGATACGATTTGTCAATAGTTTATTGCATTTAAAACTTATCACATTCCACAGCCCCAGAGACTGTGAAACTAGCAAAACTTTGAAATAACATTTATGCTACAATACTCATATCTTCAAAAAGGCGATAAGATGGGTCACACTTCCCTGAGAATGTTGATTTTGCATTATGGTAAATATCTTACTGACAAGAACAAACTCATCAATAGAAATATGTCAATCTTTGATGAAAAAAACAGTACAACTGAACATTCAACTGACTCTAGGGATAATTCACGGTCTGGTTAAAATCTGGTTTTATCTGAAAGTACGATATATTGGGAATTTGCGGATGGTGATCACGATTGGACTTGAACCAACGACTTCTACCATGTCAAGGTAGCGCTCTACCACTGAGCTACGCGATCTTTTTTGTGGAGCAGTATTATACTCCACAATTGCTTAAATAAGAGTTTCGGCAATGAAAGTTTTGGTTACTTGTCCTCCAAAACGATAAATGCCATCTTCATAGCTGACCCAGAGTTCATCGCCACTTTTTGGGTATGTACGGACTCTAGTACCCAATAGTTCCTCTTCATGTGCCCTGACATAGCAAGCAACCATACCAGTACCGCATGCTAGGGTTTCATCCTCTACACCTCGTTCGTAGGTGCGCACATAGAGATCTCCATCTTGGATGCTGGCGATATTGACATTGGCATTGTACTTTTGTCTTAGCTCTCTAGCCTCTTCGATATCGAACTTGTCAACAGTGTCACAGAATGTGACAAGATGCGGTACGCCACTGTCGATCAACCACCAATGCTGACCGTATGCTTCTATCTTTTGGTCGATCATCTGTGGTTTCACCATATCACTCACGACATAGAGACCATTTATCGTAGCACGAATCAGACCAGCACCCGTAAGAAAGATAGCTTTGTTCTCTTTGGAAATACCCTTCTCTATAGCGTAGTGTGCAACTGCTCTGCTAGCATTGCCACACATGGCTGCTTCACTCCCATCAGCATTGTAAAATTCCCATTC
Source organism: Campylobacterota bacterium (assembly GCA_003646525.1). GTDB lineage: Bacteria > Campylobacterota > Campylobacteria > Campylobacterales > Sulfurovaceae > SZUA-451. The sequence goes on along the minus strand of QMKU01000281.1, from coordinate 1,317 downwards.
AAAGTCATAATCTGAATGTGGTATCAGTACCACCATTCCATCTGCACCTACACCATTCTGACGATGGCACAGTTTTTTTGCCATGCCAGAGCGATCTGCTCTGCTAGGTGCATGAAAAATAATAAAGTCGTTGCCGTTTGCGCTATATTTTGTGACAGTCATTTTCTAATCCTTTTGTAGATATTTAAGAGAAAGCAAAAAGAATCTCATCTTTAACTCTATCGCATTCATATTGAAGCTGTTTGAGATCACCATTGTTGTCTATCACATAAGTAGCAAGCTTCCGTTTCTCTTCGATATCCATTTGGCTTTCAATCCGTCGCATAGCATCTTCTTGGCTATAGGCATCGCGTTTCATCAATCGTTCTAACTGTTTGGTCTTGGAAGTGTAAACCACAATAGATTTTTTGATAGGGTAGCGATTGCCTTCAAAAAAGAGGGGAATATCGATAATATAAGGCTTCCCAAATCTATCCTGCACTTCTGACTGTAGTACAATCTCATCATAGATCAAGGGATGAAGCAATGATTCGAGTGCTTTTCGCTTCTCGGGATCAGCAAACACCAATGCACCAAGTTTGATGCGATCAACTTTGCCGTCAGTAGCAAACTCTGATCCAAAAAGAGACACAATTTTCTCACTGTGCTGATCTAGCATTGCATGTGCGATCTTATCTGCATCGATAAAACGGAAACCATAGAGAGAGAGTAGCATCGTAGCAGAGCTCTTCCCTGTGGCAATGCCTCCTGTCAATACAACTGCATACTCAAAAGCCATTAGAGTTTAATCAATCCCAAGAAACGCTTTCTGACAACTGTTGGTAGATGAAAAGTGCCAATAGCAATGTCAGAATTGTAATAGTTGTAACCCTCTGTCAAGTCTGCTCTCTGGAGATTGATATCCGCAGTAGGATGGTAGCTATGACTTGCTAGGATCAAGTTTTTGCATGTGAGATGCCCATCTTCTGCCAACGATTCATAACGGTACGGCATCACAATCTTGAAAAGCTCCCCAGCAATTGCCAGCTCTTGCTCTACAGCATCTTCCTCTGTCAACAGAAGGCTTGAGATACTTGTCACGATACCCCTGTCAGATAATAAACGATTTATGAGTCCCAAAAAAACTCTATCACTCTTGAACTCTTCTGTTGCCACAATGACAATGTCAAAACTATTTTCATCAAGTCCAGTGATCTTCTCCATGGCTTCTTCGGTAGTCAAACTCAAAATCTTCTCTATAGTTTTGTGTTTCTGGACTTCAGCGTACAGATTGTCACATCCTCCGATCAACAAAACAGATTTGGGATCCGCATGGGT
>QMKU01000280.1 GCA_003646525.1 Campylobacterota bacterium | reverse complement strand
TTTAAGGATAATGGTTGGAGGATTGTTATTATTCCATGGGATGGATAAAGTTTTGCACGGTGTTGGTTTCATAGAGGGAATGATGAAGATGCAGGGATTGCCCACTTATGTGGCATTTGGCGTTTATGTCGCCGAGATACTTGCTCCTCTGATGCTACTACTTGGCTGGAGGAGTCGATGGTGGGCAGGGATCATTGCGTTTAATATGGCTGTTGCGATTTATCTAGTGCATAGTAAATCCTTTTTTGTACTTGGTGCGCATGGCTCTTGGTCTCTTGAGGCACCGATGTTTTTTTTATTGGGTGCGTTAGCCATTACTTTTCTTGGTTCTGGTAAATATGCTATTTCTGGAGATTGATGAGATATAGGATCGTTTTGAGTGGTCAATGTCTTTGGGCACTACAATTTAGATACCACAGCCACCACCACCATCAATGCTGAAGGCATTTTCATAGTCACAATTTCTACATTTGAAAGAGACGATTTTGGGACCACAGCCTGCGCTACGCTGATCGCTTACTTCGATTGATTTTTGATGGCATATTGGACAAAAGCCCCGTTTGATAGCATCAAGCTGTTCTTTTTTTTCCTTGAGATAATAGATGTATCCGAGTACTGAACCAATCAGTATAATAAATAAGAATAGCAAAAGATAGAGAGTGTCGATAGGTGATCCTTTGTGTGTCGCTACATATAGCGTTTAAGTTCGTTTTTTTGTTCTTGGTAGTCAGGTAAATACAATTTTACACAATTCCAAAATTCTTTCTGGTGATGTTTGTGTTGAATATGTGCCAATTCATGTATGATAATATATGCTATCACAGAGAGAGGAAGCTTCATCATTAGGTAGTTAAAAGAGATTGCGTTAGTGTTGCTACAGCTTCCCCATCGACTGCGCGCTTTACGAAAGGAGATTCTGGAGGGAAAGAGCTTCATCTCTTCAGCATACTTGTCAACTATTTCTGGGATGAGACGCTTTGCCTCATTTTTGTAAAATTGGTTCACAAATTCTTCAAAAATATATATATCAAACTTATTATAGGCAAGGGAAAATCCATCTTCTTCATCAAATTGTAAGGATACTTGTTTTTGGTCACTCTGTCTGTAGTGAACAGGATAACTCTTGCCAAGATAAAATAGCTCTTCTCCCTCCTCAAAGGTTATTGGTTTGCCTTTTTTTTCAAAAAGCTTTTGGCGTGACTTATTGATCCAAGTTGCTTTTTTGATCAAAATCTTTTCTATCTCTCTCTGGCTTACTTTTGGTGACTTTATGATGAGATCGCCCGTATGATTAAAACTAAGATAAATATATTTTAGTTTAGGCTTGATAATATGAGTATAGGCAGGAAAAAGAGAAGGCACAAGTACTCACTTGGCGGTAGATTTTGGGATATCACTAGGCTGAAGGTGTTGTAGAAATTCAGCTTTTAGTGGGGTTCTTTTGCCTTCATCGTTGTACTCATAACCCTCTATGGCTCTATCTCTTCTCCATATGATTTCTACTTTGACTAAGCCACTAGGATAGAATTCCCTGTATATTCCATCAACCATTCCATGATTATACTCTACTTCTCGCTTGAGTAGTCCATTGCGATAATAGCGATTACGCCCATCGAGCCGCCCCTGTTTGTAGTTTTCTTCCTGGATCAGGAGGGCATCTCGACTATATTGTTGCTGAGAGCCGTGCAGTTTTCCGTAAGCATAGTTTTTGGCATACTTGAGTGTGGCTCCATCTTCATAGAAAGCATGCTCGACACCATTCTTTTTGCCGTCTTTGTAAGTGATAACTAATTTGATGGTGCCATCTGGATAATATAATTTGTCTGTTTCTGCAAATGTAAAAACTGATAATAGCATAAGTATAAAAAGTAGATTGGGTCTCATAGTGTTCTCCTAATGTGTGTGAAAATAGTTTTTTTCCAAAGCATAAAGTTCATAACGAACAGATTTGAATAGTTCTGAAAGTGTCACATCTGTAAGTTTAAAACTCTCTTCGAGAACTCTGGAGGACTCTTGAGCTCTTGAAAAATTAGCAATTACAAGGTCGTCGATACTCTTTCGGCTGAGTTCACTTGAAATACTCTTCTTTTGAATATCATTTTTGATATCACGATGGATTAATCGCTCTGAACTATAAGCTTGTTGGAGTTGATGTCTGAGGGTTTTGAGGCGTGGAGTGAGTTTGGTGTCGTTGTTGACATAGCGAGTAACATCTTCTACGACCCGTATCCCCTCTTTGAGTCTGTTGAGGTTAGCATCGATAAGACGCTCAACCCCAGCAGAATATTTTTCTTTAGTCATCTCCACCAAAGATACCAAGAAGCGACAAGATCGCTGTAAACATGTTTAGGAAATCTAGATAAAGTGATACAGCCGCATCAACTTCAGAATCATAAGCACCATTGGCTATATTCTGCGTATCATAGATGGTAAAAATTCCAAAAAGTAGTAAAATACCAGCAGTAATAACAATCTGCATCATTGAACTTTGTAAGAAAAAGTAGTTTATTAGTGAAGCGATGATTACTACAATCAATGTAATAAAAAGTGGTTTTCCCCAGCTAGAAAAGTCTGATTTACTATTGATAGCAAAGAGACTCAAGGCACCAAATAGTACAGAAGTCATCAGAAATGCATTCCCAATAAGTCCGCCATTTCCTGCCCCAATCATTGTCGCAAGAAGAGGAACAAGTGAAACACCAGTCAAAAATGTAAATAAAAATAGCATCGCTAGATTTAGTCCAGGTTTACCACGAGAAAGACTTAGCCCAAAGAAGAGTACTAGAAGTTCTGCACCAAAAATCAACCATTTGTACTGTATAACCGCTTCTGCGTAAGGCATGGTAGCATATGCACCAGCCGCCGCTGCGATCATGCTAGCACCCAATAGCTGATAAGTCTTTTTCATAAATGCCACATTAGAGCTTGTCTGCTCCTGTAAGTGGGCTTTTGTTTGTGTGTAGTCTCTGTCATATAGAGCCATAGTTTATATCCTTTAATTGTAAGTAATAATGCAAGTATAGGGATTAGAGATTAAAGTGAGGTTAAGTAAATTTTTAGGTATATTATTTCATAAAAATATAAATAATTTATATAAAAAATTATAATTATTTCACCCTATGTATATATATTAATGTAAGCAAAACAAAAAACAAGAGCAAAATAGTAAAAAATTTCACAAAATCCCCCCTAAATCCCAAAAAACCCTTGACAAACAAAACAAAACGGGCTATAATACGCGTC
>QMKU01000279.1 GCA_003646525.1 Campylobacterota bacterium | reverse complement strand
GACGACCTGTGTCTCCATTGAACTATTGACGATATTCATATTATCATCATTTATGATAGTAGCAACGGTATAGTCGATACGCGTAGTAGCAGAAGCACCATTCAACTCTAGATTTACAATATTTACCACATTGGCAAAAACAGTTTCATCATCACTCTCTCCATACATCTCAATAGTCTGGACACCCGTTGTTCCTGCCGTATCTATAGTCTGAACACCAGTTGCAGAATTCGTGTAAGCCAATGTCGCAACGCTTGACATATGTGAAAGCAAAGTAGTCGTTTCCACCACAGCTTCATTGGTGAGTGCCAACCTATTATCACTGCCGCCACCATCTATCGTATCTTCGGGATTGAGTGTAGTGTCGGATGGATCTGCAGCGACAAGAGCTGTGATTGTGTTATCAAGGTCTGTACCGACGATAGCATCAATCTCTATCGTCAGGGGAATAGTCTGTACAGCAGCACTCCAAGCATCGACTTCTGCGATAGCTGACTCCACAGTAGCATCATCACTGGTGACACCTTCCATGACTTCTATCGACTGATCATAGGAGAGTAGTGTGCCATTGTCTGCAAAGTAGAGACCTACTTCTACTTTGTTGTCGAGTGTATCTTGGTCTGTACCCTGTGCGCCGTTGACCATCGCGATGATCATCACATTTCTAGGCGTACCATTGTCCAACTCTGCGATCCAATAAGCCGCTCCTTCAGGATCACCTGAATGGTTGTAGACATTGTTGTAAACTTCGTCAACGAACAGTGCGTTGCTCAGTGTATCTGGATACTTTTCCTGAGTCTCATCCTGCTCAAAAAAGCTCTGCGCGATCTCTTCTATGGATAGAGCCGTACTTGCCCAATAATCCAAACCTGCACTATCTGGTGCTCGGTTGAATGTAGCCACATAAATCTCTGCTACCTGCTCTCTTGTTACTGCCATTATGATATCCTTAATATTCTGTATTTATATACAAAATTTTACTCTTAAATGGCTTAGAGGCATCTCATCATTAGGTCTAGGACTTAAAATCAATTTAGATATAATCGTAAGGATAAAAAAGGATATATATGCATCCTACTAAACTCCCATACGGTTTAAGTGACTTCAAACGAGTAACAATGGAAAATTATTACTACATTGATAAGACTAAGTTTATAAAAGATATAGAGAGTGATGCAGATTTTCTATTTTTTCTAAGACCTAGAAGATTTGGTAAGTCTCTGACTATCTCTATGCTAGAAGCGTATTATGACACATATTATGCACAACAATTTGATGAGATATTTGCTGGTACTTATATCACAGATAACCCTACACCTCTAAAGAGTAGTTTTTGTGTGCTTAGATTTGATTTCTCTGCTGTGGATATTACTGATTATGAGAGTAGCTTTAGAAATAATATCAATATGATTATAGGGCTATTTGTGAGTAAATATAAGATAAATCTTGAAGTAAATTTCGATAATCCTATAGATAATCTTAGAGGGCTTTTTATCTATTGCAATAAAAACAATCTGCCTATCTATATCCTCATAGATGAATATGATAACTTCGTGACCAAACTACTCATAAGTGATATAGAAGCTTACAAAAATATAGTCACAAGCAAAAATGCCATCTACAAAGAGTTTTTTACTATGCTCAAAGTAGGTACAAGTGGAGCTATCAAAAAGATGTTTTTTACAGGTGTCTCACCATTGGCTCTCTATGATGTCACGAGTGGGAGCAATATCGGCAAAAATATATCACTTGAGGAGAACTTCAATGATATGGTAGGTGTGACAAAAAATGAACTTATAGATATGGTGGAGTTCTACAGTCTCCATGATAAAAAGGAGCAGATAGTAGAGAGGTGTGATGAGTGGTATAACTCTTATAGATTTCATGAAGATGTAGAGCATACTATCTACAACAGTGATATGATTTTATACTATTTTGACTCTCTTGTCCGAAAAGACAAAGAACCTAGAGACTTGATAGATGTCAATGTCCGTACAGACTATAGCAAACTCAAATTTCTAGTCTATACCAACAACAAGCTCAATGGCAACTTTGATATGCTAAACAGACTCATCTTGGGCGAGAGTGTCACAACCACCAAAATCAAAGATAACTTCTCTGCGTTTGAGCTTGCTAATGAGGATAACTTCAAGTCATTTATATATTCGTTGGGCTTTGTGACGATAGAAAAATATAGAATAGCCATCAATCTCAAAATACCCAACCAAACACTTAAAAAACTATTAGCCGAATTTATAGATTATGCTTATAGAGATTTCGAAAACTACAAAATAAATACAGATGAGCTAAATAATAAACTTTTGGATTTGGGATATGATAGAGACTTGTCAGTATTTCACTACATAGGCAAAGTGATAGAGAGTAGTACATCATTGCGAGATTATATTGATGGAGAAAACTTTGTCAAGGCATATCTACTAGCCTACCTAAACCTCAATACATTTTATGAACTCAAAAGTGAAGTAGAATCAAACAAGGGCTATATAGATATATTGTTAGACCCCATATCTGATGAAGTGCCTTATGGGGTGATAGTAGAACTCAAATATATTAAGCGAAGTGATTTTAATGACGCAACACTACAAAAGCAAATTGCACAAGCCACAAAACAATTAGGTCAATACGATATGGGTGAGAGGTATCTTAAGATTGTTTTGGTCTTCAATGGTTGGGAGATGGTGTGGTGTGAAGAGCTTGTGGATTGAGGATTTGTATAGTTTTGCTGGCTCCCACGGTCTCCGTGGTAGCCCTATACATATTAGAGTAACATTTGCAGAGCAGACACTACAAGTATATAAAGTATGAGTATGAGTTCCCACGCAGGAGCGATGGGAACTAGCAAGAAATATATTAATTAAAAAAGTAAAAAGTCAGTGGAATCGAAATCTGCTAAGGTTGAACCAACAATAATATTAACTTGAGCCAGAACTGATTCTGTGCCATTACCAGCTAAGTTTGTTGAATGGACTAAGTAATTATTGCCATCTGTATTATTGTAAATAAAATAACCGTTAGTGGCTGTTATATTAGCATTTGCTGCTATCTCAGTAGCAGCTGCATTGGCATCGGCATATATTGCTAGCGGTCCTGTCGCTACCAATATATTACCATTGACAGCGATCCCAGCCGCAGTAAAGTCGGTAGCAGATGTTTTAAAGTTCAAATTACCCAAATTTCCCATTGCTGAATCATCAAATGCAAATGTATCGGTACTAGCACCACCAG
>QMKU01000278.1 GCA_003646525.1 Campylobacterota bacterium | reverse complement strand
GAGGTAGAGAAACCAAAAAATTTCAAACTACCAAAGATGGATTTTCTGAAAAAGGCTCCTAAAGCATCCAAAAAGATAAATGAGGTGGAGATAGATAGAAAGATCGGTGAGCTTTTAGATAAATTGGGGCGTTTCAAGATAGAAGGTGATGTAGTCAGAACTTATTCAGGTCCCTTGGTAACGACTTTTGAGTTCAAGCCAGCACCCAATGTCAAGGTTTCCAAGATTTTGGGTCTTCAGGATGATTTGGCGATGGCACTAAGTGCAGAGACGATCCGCATCCAGGCACCGATACCAGGACGCGATGTAGTAGGGATTGAGATACCCAATGAAACTTTCGATACGATCTATCTACGGACTATACTCGAAAGCAATCTATTTAAAGAGTCCAAATCTCCATTGACTATCGCACTAGGCAAAGATATCGTGGGTAAACCATTTATTACTGATCTCAAAAAGCTTCCGCATCTGCTGATAGCTGGTACGACAGGAAGTGGTAAATCAGTCGGTATCAATGCGATGCTACTCTCGCTACTCTATCGAAATGACCCAGATCATCTCAAGCTGATGCTTATCGATCCAAAGATGCTGGAGTTTTCCATCTACAATGATATTCCCCATCTTCTAACTCCAGTGATCATAGAGCCCAAAAAAGCGATTGCTGCTTTGGCAAATATGGTGTATGAGATGGAGAGGCGCTATAAGATGATGGCGGATAATAAGGTCAAAAATATAGATAACTATAATGAAAAGATGAAAAAAACTGCTGGCGAAAGCATGCCATTTATTGTCATTGTTATTGATGAGTTGGCAGACTTGATGATGAATGGTGGCAAGGAGGTGGAGTACTCTATCGCGAGATTGGCACAGATGGCACGCGCATCAGGTATACATCTAGTCGTAGCTACACAGCGACCGAGTGTGGATGTCGTGACAGGTTTGATCAAAGCAAATCTCCCTTCACGACTCAGCTATCGTGTGGGACAGCGAATAGACTCCAAAGTCATTTTAGATGCTATGGGGGCAGAGAGTCTGCTCGGAAGGGGAGATGCACTCTTCACACCTCCAGGATCTACTGGTCTAGTGCGACTACATGCGCCTTGGAATACAGAAGAGGAGATCGAAGAGGTTGTCGAATTCCTCAAGGCACAGCGTGAACCTAGTTATGATGAAAGCTATCTTGAGGCAGGCGGAAGTAATAGTAGTGGAACTAAAGGTCAAAAGACTGATGATCTTGATCCTCTCTATTCGCAGGCAAAAGAGGTCATACTCGGTGATAAAAAAACTTCGATCTCTTATCTACAGCGAAAGCTACAAATAGGTTACAATCGCTCGGCAAACATCATCGAACAGTTGCAAGTGAACGGTGTATTGAGCGCACCCAATAACAAAGGTAATCGAGAGATATTATAAAAATCTATATATCTTGTGAGACTCCTTAGCGTCAAGGAGCATCTATTTGTTGCAAGTACCCTTTTATCTGTAACTATCCGATACATCAAAAATAACTATTTTTCTCTACTATTTGTTTAAACTTTTTTTTCTCTCATTTTTGTTATTATAATGTCACAAAATTATTTTAATAATACAGGAGTCATAATGGCACTATTGGAAGCATATAAAGCACATACAGAAGAGAGAGCAGCACTAGGTGTAACACCATTGGCATTGACAGCAGATCAGGTAGCAGAGTTGGTAGAATTACTCAAAGCAAGCCCAGTAGTTGACGCTGACTATGCAATGGAGCTTTTTACAGAAGAGATTCCAGCAGGTGTGGATGATGCAGCGTATGTCAAAGCAGCATTTCTCAACGATGTCGTTCAGGGTGAAGTTGCTTGTGAAACTATCTCACCTGTAAAAGCATGTGAGATACTAGGTCAAATGCTAGGTGGATTCAATGTCCAGCCACTTGTAGCCGCGCTGAAAATAGATGGTGAAGTAGCACAGAGCGCAGCTGAACAACTCAAAAATACACTCCTAGTTTATGATTCATTCAATGATGTCAAAGCATTGATGGACGAGGGTAACACACTAGCTAAAGATATATTAGAGTCGTGGGCAAATGGTGAGTGGTTCACTAACAAACCAGAGATGGAAAAAGAGATCACTGTAACAGTATACAAAATCCCTGGTGAGACAAATACAGATGACCTCTCTCCAGCTTCTGAAGCATTTACTAGAGCCGATATTCCTCTACACGCTAACTCATTCCTTATCAACAGAATGGACAACCCACTCGATACAATGAAAGAACTCAAAGAAAAAGGTCATCCACTAGCATATGTAGGTGATGTTGTCGGTACTGGATCTAGTAGAAAATCAGGTATCAACTCAGTGCAATGGCACATGGGTGTTGACATTGCAGGTATCCCTGGCAAGAGAACTGGTGGTATCGTGATCGGTGATATCATCGCTCCTATATTCTTCAACACAGCAGAAGATAGTGGATGTATCCCTCTTCAAGCACCAGTAGGTGAGCTTGAGACTGGTGATGTTATTACAGTTAAGCCTTTTGATGGTGTGATAGAGAAAGATGGCAAAGTGGTAAGTGAGTTTAAAGTATCTCCAAACACGCTGCCCGATGAGATGAGAGCAGGGGGTCGTATCCCACTTATCATCGGTAAAGGTTTGACTGCAAAAGCTAGAGAAGCTTTAGGTATGGACGCAGGAGATATCTTCCTAGTACCAGAGCAGCCAGAAGATGATGGTAGTGGATATACTCTAGCTCAAAAAATGCTAGGTAAAGCATGTGGTGTAGAGGGTGTAAAACCAGGTATGTACTGTGAGCCAATAGCAACAACTGTAGGTAGCCAAGATACTACAGGACCAATGACTAGAGATGAAGTCAAAGAACTAGCTGCACTTAACTTTGGTGCTGATATGGTGATGCAATCATTTTGTCATACAGCTGCTTATCCAAAGCCTGCCGATATCGCACTCCAGCATACTCTCCCAGAGTTTTGGACAAGTAGAAAAGGATTTATCCTTAGACCAGGTGATGGTGTAATCCACTCATGGTTAAATAGACTATGTTTACCAGATACTGTTGGTACTGGTGCTGATTCACATACAAGATTTCCTATTGGTATCTCATTCCCAGCTGGTTCTGGACTTGTTGCATTTGCAGGAGTAACTGGTATGATGCCTTTAACTGTTCCTGAGTCTGTACTTGTTAAATTTTCTGGAAAAATTCAACCAGGAATTCAACTTAGAGATTTAGTTAATGCTATTCCTCATCAAGCACTTAAAGATGGT
>QMKU01000277.1 GCA_003646525.1 Campylobacterota bacterium | reverse complement strand
TAGCAAAGGATGCCGATGAGGCCGCCGCTCTATGGTTTGCACGCCGTAATGCTAGTCAGGCCATTGCGATGTACGGTTCTAAGAAGATTAATGAAGATGTGACTGTACCACGTGCTGTCCTGCCTGAGCTTCTCGACGCCTTCTATGCTATTGCAGAAAAATACAACATTAATATCCCTTGCTTCGGTCATACCGGTGATGGAAATGTCCACACCAATGTCATGGTAGATGGCAGTGACCCTGAACAGGTAAAAATTGCCTATAAAGCGATCGAAGAGGTCTTTCAAGCGACCATTGATCTCGGCGGAACACTCAGTGGTGAGCATGGCATTGGTCTGGCCAAAGCGCCTTATATGCGTATGGCATTTACAGATGAAGAGATGAACCTCTTTAAGACCATTAAACTGGCATTTGATCCCAATAACATTTTGAATCCTAATAAGATGGGATTGGATTAAACAGACCTCAAAACTAAAACCGGGACTTCAGTCCCGTCAAGTAACGCTACATTATTTCTACATTATTTTTCTATATGCTATACTTAAACTTGATATATCTATTATACAAAGGATAGTTTATGCGTTTCATACTCTTATTTATTCTCTCTCTTTCAACTCTGCTTTTTGCGCAAACCACCGTAAAGATGAATAAAGGTTGGCAATTGACGGGGTTGCCCACACAAATTGACACTATGGAATTGTTTAACAACAAAAAGGTGAAGAGTATCTTTAGTTTTAATGCTAAAACTCAAGTCTGGCTTGGGTATTCACCGCAAAGTGATATACAATCAAAAATGGAGAAGGCTGGTTATCAAAAACTAAGCTCCTTAAAACCGTGGCAAGCTTTTTGGATCCAAAGCACTGAAACATGGAGTATAGAGCTAACGTCAAAGGAACCTTCGAGCGATCCTAACAACAGTTACCTTGAGCTCTATACAGGATGGAACCTTGTCTCTTTGCCTTCAAAAACGGTCATTTCACCCACTTTTTTTGACGATATGACCGTCTGGAAGTACAGTGATAAATGGCGGGTTCACTCTAATAGCTCTCTACCTTTTCCTACAATTGAAACGCTCAGTACGAGTGAAGGATTCTGGGTAAAAAGTGAAAAAGATCAGACAATAGACCTAAGTGAAAAATCATCAAAACTACATACATTTGACTCTGAAAAAGAGATGCTTGATTATATTCGCTCTATGGTAAAAAGTCATCGCTATCCCTATTACGGTTATCTTGATTTTGCAAGAGTTGATTCAGAGTTTTCTGGCGTAGAAGGAGAGGTTAGTGGAGGTGTGCCACCGGCCGTACCGACTGCAAGTGATGATGGCTCTAATAGCAAAGCCACTGATACCACCTCTACCAATCTTCAAGAAGAGGGTGTAGATGAATCAGATATACTCAAACATGATGGAGAATATATCTTTTTTGTTGATCAGGAGAATGAACAGATCAATGTCACCTCTTTTACAAATATAAGTGCTGGTGAGTATAAACCTCTACATCAAATTATGCTTGAAAAGGGGCAATCTGTATCGGCTATGTATCTTCAAAACGACCGTTTGAGTGTGATTTCTCATAAGAGTAGATACTATATTTTAGAGGAGACAGTAGAGCAAAAATCAATGATCTATCCATCACCTTCTATTCAAGAATTCCACATCGATTTTTACGATGTTAGTGATATAGATAGTATTAAACTTCTAAGCTCTACTGCTATTGAAGGTGACTACAGAGAGAGTCGAATGATCGATGGCAAACTAATCCTTATCTCTCACTTTTATCCTCACATCGAGTATGAATACCCAATCATCTATCCTGATGTTCCTGAATGTATTGCTCTGAAAAAGAAACTCAATGAATTAGAGCTAGGGTATGCAGTTAGTGAATCCGTTGTCTGTGCACCGGATACGCAATGTCTTCCAGACAAGCCATCTGTCATTCCCTCAGAATATCAAGCGTTTTCAGATGCAGGCTGTTATCAATACAGTTATGATACAAGTGGCAGAGCTTGGCAGTATGATTATAAGAATCCAATCATCGTCTCTGAGCATCTTACACCTAGTATGACAGTAGGAGATCAAGACATTGCACTTCTTAAGCCTCACACATTTTATGCACCCTATAAGATGGATCAAAGTGCTGATATCACAACGATCACTGCAATAGAGAGTGCGGATGGAAGCTATCAAGCGAGTATCTCGTTTTTAGGAAGCACTCACACCTACTATGCTTCATCAACATCACTCTATCTTGTCTCTAGCCAATACCCTCTCTATTATAATTTTGAACGCTTCAGTGAGCAGCAGGCTATTTATCAATTTAATATTTCAAGTAAGCTATCTTACGTCGGTCGTGGCTTTGTAGATGGTAGAATGCTAAATCAATACAGCATGAGTGAGCATAATAGCTTTTTGCGTATTGCTACCTCTTCAGGTAATAACTGGTCATCTATCAAAACAGATAATTCACTGTTTGTGCTTCAGAGTAATGCTGATGAAGAGCTAGAAATTATTGGATCACTGAATGGTCTTGGAAAAAAGGGTGAGACAATTCATGCGGTACGTTTTAGCGGCGATAGAGGATATGTCGTCACATTTGAACGGACAGATCCTTTCTATACTCTCGATCTGAAAGATCCAACTGCACCTGTTGTTGCCGGTGCACTAGAAATTCCTGGATTTTCAGAATATATTCATCCTGTTGATGAGAACCGCATACTCTCTATCGGACGCGATACAGACAGTGAAGGTCGTACAAAAGGGTTGCAGATACAACTATTTGATATCTCTGACTTTAGTGCACCCAAGCTCGCATCTAAAATTGTAATCGGTGACAGTAGAACCTACAGCGAGGCTGAATATAATCCAAGAGTATTTGCCTATAGAGATAGCGACAAACTATTTGGCCTACCTTATCGAAAAGAGTATAGAGAGTTCTACTTCGGTCTCTATCAGATCAATGATCTAAAAATTGACTCTGTAGCCAACCTTTATGAAAAGAGCGAGAGTAAATGGGGCTATTCCTCACCAAGAGGAGTCATCTTTGATCGCAACGGCGCAACGTACGGAGCACTCTTTCAAGGAGACCATATTATCTGTGAAAATATTTCATCACCAAAGGCAGTACAATGAAACAGTCAACTTTTAAAATGATTCTACCAATCTCTCTTTTAACACTTATATTTTTTATAGGGTGTGGTGGTGGTGAAGAGATTTCGGTACAACCGATACAGGCGGAAGAGTCAACATCACAATATGTACC
>QMKU01000276.1 GCA_003646525.1 Campylobacterota bacterium | reverse complement strand
ATCATCTAGTCTTCAATTCACCACAGCAATTCAAACACTTTGCTTCCAAAGCCAAAACAATCAACCCAAACCTCTCATTGGGACTCCGCATCAATCCTGAGTATTCAGAATCTCCAGTAGAGCTCTATAATCCTTGTGGAATCTACTCAAGGCTAGGAACGACACTCGAAGCGTTCGATCCCGAGATACTCGACTCCTGTGAGGGATTTCATTTTCATGCCCTCTGTGAGCAGAGTGCAGATGCTCTGGAGTCTGTATTGAATGCTTTTGAAGAAAACTTTGGTATCTATCTACATGCTTTGAAATGGATCAACTTTGGTGGAGGACACCATATCACCAAGAGAGGATACGACACAGAGAAGTTAATCAGACTCATAAAAAAGTTCAGAGAAAAATACCATGTCGATATCTATCTCGAACCTGGAGAAGCAGTCGGATGGGAAACTGGTGTACTTGTCACCACAGTACTCGATATCGTCCACAATGGTATCGATATCGCTATCCTCGACACTTCTGCCGAAGCACATATGCCTGATACGATCATTATGCCCTACCGTGCCGAGGTGAGAGGTGCTGGAGTCACAGGGTCAAAAACCTACAACTATAGACTCGCAGGCAATACATGTCTCGCTGGTGACATCATGGGGGACTACAGTTTCGATCACCCTCTCAGCATCGGAGATCGGATCATCTTTGAAGATCAGATGCACTACACGATGGTCAAAGCCACTGTTTTCAATGGCATAAGTCTGCCTTCTATCGGTATCCTCAGAGAAAATGGCAAACTTGATATTGTCAAAAAATTTACTTATGAAGATTTTAGGGATAGGCTTTCGTAAAAAGTGGAAGATTCCTTACTTTCTCGTTCCCATCCGTCCTCGGTGGGAATGCATACGGGAACTACAGTAACAAAATAAACGCTTAAACTGGCTACCAATATTTACAAGAAAAGAGAGTGTACAAATCATAATCGATAGCTTAAAACATCTACAAAAAGAAGAAAACTTAAAACTATACACCTATGTCATACTTGAAAACCATCTACATCTTATTGCTCAAAGTGATGATATAGGTAAGAGTATGAGACACTTTAAATCATTTACTGCAAAAGCACTTCTTAAGCTCTTACAATATGAAGGTATTGATGGGTTGATTGAGGTGGAGAAGTTTTGGTAGTTGAGGCTCTCGTATGCATTCCCACCGAGGACGGATGGGAACGAGAAAAAAACTATAAATACTCCAAGTGAAAAAAGAGTTTTGCAGAGGAAGGGTTGTTTGTAGCATTCTGAATTGTTACGAAAAATTAATGAAACAACTGCCTAATTCAACACTTTACATAGCAGGACTCACACCATTACATCCTTTCGGAGATAGATTTCATTTCCAGTAAAGAGCGTTCGATTTTGTCGAGTATGGATGGTGATGCGTATGGGAGTAGCTCTATGATATTGCCATATGATTCTGGCTTCAAAGCATTTAGATAAAACTTTCCAATCATTTTTATCTCTATGTCACTTGCAGATGCCAATAGATATTTGATAAGTCTCGTTCTTTCTTTTGCATTTTCGACAAACAATGATTGTTCGGAAATCTGTAAAGCATCAGCAATATATGGAATCAGGTCAGCATTGATGACACTTTTGCCACTCAAGTAGGCATAGACTGCCTTTTCACTCATCGTTTCGCCTGTGCGTTTTGACTTTGGCTCAAGATCTATCAGTCGTCTGGCAAACTCTCTCTTGCTTATCCCTTTCTCTTCCAGTATTAGATTTATCTGTTCATGTACTTCCATAAGTTTACCTTTAAGGTAATTCTAGGAAAATAATGACTATTGATAATAGAATAAGAAACTATTAATTCTCTCAATGGTAGAATATATGAATTACACGAGGAGGATTATATGAAAAAGGTATTGATAGCTATTACTATATTTAGTATATATATAAATGCTACGCCAATGACGCTAAATAATACGGGTTTAGTCACAACGCTGGAAGATTTTGTACCTATTTGTTCTTACTATAGTGGGGTCGTAAAACAATCACGGCATATACGACAACAATGCCAAAGATATGAAAATAGTTTGAATAGCATACTAAAAATGGGATATAGATTAGACAAAAGTATCATTCCTAAAAAACATACACATCGATATAACGGGAAGGAGCATACCTGTAGATCACAATCAACCAAAGAGACATATTATGATCCTGTATTGACTGAAAAATATAGAACAAAACTGTTTAGCTTAGACAACTTGCGTAAACAGATAACGGAAGAGATTTCGAGAGAAAAAGTAAAAGCAAGGAGAAGTTACAATGTGGAGTATCACGAAAAGCTAATAAGAAAAAATGTTATTAAACTTTTCCCAGATGACGATATTTTTATCGCTGATCATCAAAAGGTATATGCTGATGCAAATAATCCTCGATATATCAAGATGGTTGAAAATAAAAACGAGGAGTTGCTTTCTAAAAAACAACGCGAGCAGCTTGCTCAAGAACGAAAAGAAGATGAAAATCTTCGGAAGAGAGAAGAGAGTGAATGGCGTTCATTGTGTAGCTACTTAATGACATCAGAACTTCATAATGACAAAGGTAATGGATTTTTGTCAGGGAGTGTTACATCCGCAGATAAAAATGGGTATTTCGTAGACACAGCCGGGGGTAATTATTATGTGAGAGGTGGTCCACTGCACACTAGGGGTGAATTTGTGGATAGGGTACCTGTGTCATCATCTGGAAAGAATGTAAGTACAATAAACACCAATAGAACAACGGGCGTTAAAACCAGCGATGCTGTACATGAGGTAGTATATAATCGAGAATGTGAACGCTAAAGTGATCAAAGAGTAGCAGAATAGCAATTATTCTTTGGCTCACAACATTCGCTATTGCTGAAACTTTTTTCTCGTTCCCATCCGTCCTCGGTGGGAATGCATACGGGAGCTACAGTAACAAAATAAACACTTAACCATAAAAAAGCTACAATACCCAATGGGAAGAAGCAGATATAAAATATACGAACCAACACGACCACATTTTCTGACTTGTACTATATTAAATTGGCTACCAATATTTACAAGAAAAGAGAGTGTACAAATCATAATCGATAAAGGGGTCTGCATTAGGCTGTCGAAAAATAACAAAATAAGTATATATTTGATTTCTTATTTTTGGCTTTTTACTATTGTGATCATCAGCATGGTAGGGGTCATGTGTTGCAAAATCAACTCACGAAGTGGGTGGATTTTCAACACTTGACCTCGGTTGAGTCGTT
>QMKU01000275.1 GCA_003646525.1 Campylobacterota bacterium | reverse complement strand
TACTGCATTAATATTTGCACCTCTGTCCAGCAATAATTCAGCTATCTCAATATAACCCCTGATCGCAGCATAGTGTAAGGGTGTTCGTCCCAGTTTATCTACAATATCAATCTCTGTATGATTTTCAAGAAGATGCTTGACTGCATCTAAATTTTTTACTGAAACAGCCTGATGCAACTTACTCTGTTCATATTTTGCAACATTCTTATCTTCTGCCTTTACGGATAAGATATTATTTTCAGACTTTTTTTCTTCTTTTATTACTACATTATGAGATGGAACATCATCTTTCGCTTTTGTTACAGGTTCAAGCATAGAAATTATTTTTTTAAGTTTAAGTTTTTTTGCATAATCCAAAGGTTTCATCCCTATATCATCCATAAGATTGGAATCAGCTTTTTTTTCTAAAAGTAACTTGACCATCATCTCGTTTGCATTCATCACTGCCAGATGTAGAACTGTATCTTTTTGTTTATTCGAGATGTTTGGATCTATGCTGTATTTCAATAGCAAAGATACCATTTCATAATCATTTTCAAGAAGCGCATTTATAAGGGGGCTATTACCATTCTTTGTCTTTAAATTACCATGAGCACCATTTGCCAATAAAATTTCTGCTGTCTCATAACTCTTAAGGACTGTGCTTGTATAAAGTGCTGTTCTACCTCTTTTATTTTGAATATCTTTATTTGCACCAGCATCAAGAAGTACCTTTGCACTTTTCTCATAATTATGTACAGCACACATTATTAGTGGCGTATTCCCATTTCTACCCATGGCGTTTACATCTAAACCCTTCTCTATCAAAAGTGAAAGCAGTTCTAGGTTCTCTACAGCATCGTTGAGTATTGGCTCTCCCTTTGCATTTAAAGCAGGTATAATTTTCAATCCATGACGAAGCATTTCTCTCAAAATTATCAAAAGATTCTTTTTATTATTGCCAATATCAGCTACAGCAAGATCTACAGATGTCTTCCCTTCTTTGTCTTTTATTAAAAGGTTTGCATCCTTCTGAAGCAAACTATGAACATTTAATGCCCGATGATGCTGTGTCGCCAAATGAAGTGGCGTTCTTCCATCTTTATTTTTATTATTTGGATTGAGTCCTACTGAAAGTAGGTATTTAACTATCTCGTTCCCATATTCTCCTGCGGCTATATGGAGCAAAGAGTCATCATTTTCATTTTTCATATGAAGATCACCGCCATTGACTGCATAAAGTAAAATATCATTTAGATTTTTGAAGGAAAAAATATGTTTTTTGTCAAGAAGAGAATCATCATATTGCCCACTGAAAATCTTCTGATAGGCGTCCTTACTGTAGCTATGCTTCTTGACTGCCAATTCCAGAGCATCAAGACCCTCTTTATTTTTCAACTCTTTGTTGGTACCTTTAAGAAGCAGGAGAACAATTATTTTTTTATGTCCTCTCTTGGCTGCTCGATGCAAAGGGCTATTGCCCTCTGCATCCTGTACATTTATGTTTGCACCGTATTCTATCAGGTACTTCGCTATAGGTAGATTATCGAACTCTGCTGACACCCAAAGAGGTGTTTGACCTTTTTTTGTTTCTATATTAATATCAAGATTTTGATCCAGAAGGAACTGGACAACATCCACTGAACCGTTATACCTGCAGGCATGGTGCAATGCACTTGCCCCATCTGCATCCACCATAGTAATACTTGCACCTTTTTCAAAAAGCAGTTTCATTATGTTCAAATTACCTTTTTGGGCCGCCAGCATTAGCGCGGTATGTCCCACTTTATCTGCTTCATTTGGATTTAATCCTTTTTCCAATAGCTGCCTCACTATCTCTATGTGATTTTGGCTTATTGCCGCCTGCAATGCACCTACTCCCTTGGGGTCTTTTGTGTGTATATCTACTTTTGATTTCAACAACACTTGTGTACAACTGTCATTATCAGCAGCCAATGCGTAGAGAAGTGGAGAAACCCCTTCCTTATCTTTAAGATTCACATCGACTCCATGTTCGACGAAAAATCGACAAAGTTCACCTCTACCCTCTCTCGCCGCCAGATGCAGAAGTGTATGCCCCTTGTTGTCAACAGCAGAAACAGATACACCTTTATTGAGTAGCATATCGGCAAGTTCAACAGATTTATTGCTGTCATCACAACGCAACAGACTTGCTAATGTTTTATAGTTATCTTGAATCTTCTCATATTGTTTCAGGAGTAGACGCACACTCTCAACAGCACACTTTCCTATTGCTTCTTGCAAGAGTGATTTTCGTCTATATCCGTATGTACTATTAACGTCCAGACCATGGTCCAAAAACAACCCAATAATGAGTGCATCATCAATCACATCAAAAATAAACGGTTTTTTAGTATAAGAATCTTTTGTATTTGCATAATCACCCATCTTGAGTAAGCGCTCTATCAACTTATAATTACGATCTTTAATGGCATCTCTCAACCAGTTTGTGATTTTTTTCTCATCGATTTCTATATTGTCATCCAAGATTACATAAAGAGCATATTGATCATTGGGAGTCATATAATCAAAAGCTCTTTTACCTTTCTTGTCCTTCTCTGTCAAATCAGCTCCAAACTCCACTAAGACATTTATAATCTCTGCCTTTTGATTATATGAACCTTTGGCAAAACGGAACAATATCTTATCCCCTTTATTATCAGAATGATCCATATCTGCACCATAGCTTAACAATAATCGTATCATTTCAGGATTTGACGCTTGCATGAGCAAAGTGTTTCCATACTTATCTTTATGATTCACATTGGCATTATGTTCAAGTAACACCAAAACGGTTTTAACATCATTAAAATGATCTCCTCTTCTCCATTCAAGTATATGCTGCAGTGCAGTTCTGTTTTCATCGTCCTTGGCATTTGGATCGATACCTTTTTCGAGCAATAGCGATGCACTTTTATAGGCGCCGGTTTCCACGGCACATAACAACAGTGTTTTTCCATTTGCATCTGTCACATTTAGCATTTGGATATCAATAAGCAAAGGTTTCAATTTACTGGCATCATTTGAACCTGCCAGCTTACAATTTTGATCAAAATCACTTCCGTGTAGTAATAACGAAACTGACACTAACAACAATAAAAACAAATTTTTCATTTTATTCTCCATATATTTTAAAGTTCTTACTAACTATCGAAACCAGAGAATTGTATTTTACTTTATCTCTGACAGGATATTCCAACCTGAAACTCACACTTTTCCCACCTCTAAAATAGGTCTTCAGATAAAAAATTGTCTGTTTCTTGTTATCTATTCCTGAAAG
>QMKU01000274.1 GCA_003646525.1 Campylobacterota bacterium | reverse complement strand
TGCCACATGTCCCTATAGTTGCCCTGACTGCCAATGCACTCAAAGGTGACAAAGAGAGATTCCTCGGTGAAGGACTTGATGAGTACATATCCAAGCCGCTTGAAACACTAGAACTTCTTGCTGTACTTAATAAATATCTCAAGGATAAAACTGGTAGCAGACCTCAGAAAGAATCTGATCTGCCTGCCAAAGTTGAAAAGAAGGTACAAAACAACACCGAAACGGTCGCAACAGCAAAAACTGAAACGATTGCAAAGCCAACAGTAAAGAGTGAAGCAGTCACAGAGAAGAGAATACCAAAACCTGCAAAAGAGAAAAAAGCACTAGAGACTAAAATTCTCATTGCAAAAAGAAATCTTCTTGAGGGGCGTATTCTTACCAAGGTTATCAGTAATCTTGGTCTGGAATACGCACTGCTTGATAAGAGTTCAGACCTAGAGGAAAAAGCAAATTCTGGCAAATATGATATTCTCATAGCTGACAAAGATATTTTGCCTTCTGATTTAAGTAGCATAGAAGATAGGGTCGCTATCATTTCACTCTCAGACAATAGTGAACAAGAGATATTGGATATTTCAAGAGGTGAGTCAATGCCGCACACTCTTTCAAAAGAGGCAATTGAAATACTTATCAAAAAGTATAGAGGATAAAAGCAATGGGTTTAAATGTATTAGTCGTAGATGATGATATGATTAACAGAATGCTTCTTAAAGCACTCTTAAAAAAGAATGCTAGAGTTAGCACTGTTATTGAAGCTGAAAATGGTTCAGATGCCCTAGAGAAGGCAAAAAATAATAAAAATATTGACATCATACTGCTTGATGTTATGATGCCAATACTTAACGGAGTAGAGTTTCTAAAAATATTTCGGTCAGATATGGTAAACAGTCATATCCCTGTCGTTGTATTGACAACTGATGACACAAGAAAAACTGAGGTTTTCGACAATGGAGCTAATGACTTTCTGCGAAAGCCTATTATAGAGAAAGATTTGACACGGGTTGTTGACCAGTGGACATAATCAATCAGGAGTTTCTCCTGATCAGATAAAGATCAATAATATTTTAAAGTAATGCTTCTTTCAATACTTCCTCGATACGCGCAACACTTATAATCTCAATATTTTCTTTTACTTCGTCAGGAATATCCATAAGATCTCTTTGATAATTTTTTACAGGAATCAATGCTTTTTTAACTCCAGCTTTATAAGCTGCAATTAGTTTCTCTTTAAGTCCACCAATTGGTAAAACTTTTCCTGTCAGAGTCAACTCTCCTGTCATGGCAATTTTATTGTCTACCTTTTGATTACTTAGAATCGATGCTATAGCAGTAGCCATAGTGATACCTGCACTTGGACCATCTTTGGGCGTAGCACCTTCAGGAACATGGATATGAAGGTCGTATCGCTTATAGATTTCACTAGCACTCACCTCCACCTTCTCCTCCTTCTCTTTGGTACTGAGAGGGATACTTGCTTGTGGGATACTGATCACTCCTCTATCCACAAGTATCTTGACCACACTATGAGCAATTCGTGCTGATTCTTTCATCACATCACCAAGGCTTCCTGTGAGTTGCATCACTCCTTTGCCCTTGATTTTGATCGCTTCTATGGTAAGAACATCACCTCCAACAGCTGTCCAAGCCAAACCATTCACCACGCCGATATGAGGAGCGTCCTCTACAGGTGAAATCTCAAAAACCTTTTTATCCGCATAAGACTCAATATTTTTTAAAGTAATAGAAACTTTACTCAACTCTTTATCTTCAAGTAATTGACGAGCTGTTTTTCGCATAAGTGAAGCAAGCTTTCGACGAAGGTTTCTCACTCCAGGTTCGCGTGTGTACTCTTCGATTAACTTTTTCAATGCAGGAGATGTAATAGAGAACTCAAGCTTCTTAAGGGCATGTTTTTTTAACTCTTGTGGAACAAGATATCGTAGAGCTATTTCATACTTTTCATTAGGAGTATAGCTACTCAAGGAGATAAATTCCATTCTGTCACGCAACGCTGGGGGTATTCTGCCTACATCATTGGCCGTAGCAATAAATATTACTTTACTCAAATCAATGGGAAAATTGAGATAATAGTCACGATAATGGTTATTCTGTTCAGGATCAAGTATCTCCAACAGTGCGGCTGTCGGATCACCCCGCTGGCTCCGCCCCACCTTGTCTATCTCATCAAGGACAATAACTGGATCCATTTTCTTACCCTCTATCAACCCTTGAACCAATCTGCCCGGCATTGCCCCCATATAAGTACGACGATGCCCTCTTAGCTCATTGACATCTTCAAGACCACCTAGTGCAATACGCACGAGTGGGCGTTTCAATGCTGTCGCAATAGAGTTTGCCAATGAAGTCTTTCCTACACCAGGAGGGCCAGAAAAACAGAGTATGACTCCTTTGGAATCTTTTTGTTTTACACCTCTAAGTTCTGCAAGTTCACGCACTGAAAAAAACTCTACAATACGCTCCTTGGGTTTATCTAGCGAATAGTGATCCTTATCTAGCTCTCTTGCGACATCTCCTACGCTTAATTTTTTTCTACTGCACTTTCCAAATGGCACTTCAAAGACCCATTCAAGATAACTTTGCAGAATATTGGCATCTCCACTATCAGGATGCACTCGCGCAAAACGATCAAGCTGTTTTTTTATTTCATGATGTGCATCTTCATTGAGATGTTTTTTGATTCGTTCAAGTTTTTCACGAAACAGAGCAATTTCCTCTTCTCTCTGTGTATCAACACCTAGATCCTTTTGTATCTGCTTTAGCTGCTCTTTTAAAAAATACTCTTTGTTGGTCTGTTCAATTTTAGAATGAACTTTATTGTGTATTTCACGCTGTACTTTGGCAGATTCTATCTCAGAAATAATAATATCCACTAGAGACAAAAGACGCTTCTCTATATCATTTTCAATATAGAGTTCATATGCTCGTGTTTTTCCCAGCTTTATCATAGACGAAACAAGATCAGCGATACGATGCGGTTCATCATTCTCCTCGATTGTTCTCAGGAGGTCTATTGGAAAGGCACTATTTACAGATGAAAGCTGTTTAATTTTATCTCGTAGTATATCCATAAGAGCATCAACTTTGAGCCTATTATATCCTTCATTTTCGACGATATCAATAACAGCTCTAGGAAATGCTCCCTCATGTGCTGTGACAATAACAGCTCGTGCCAACCCCTGAAAGAGTATCTTTACGCGACCATCTGGCATATGTACCTTGCGCATAATTGATCCAGCGACACCATAACTATATATGCCATCAAAGCC
>QMKU01000273.1 GCA_003646525.1 Campylobacterota bacterium | reverse complement strand
AGACTCCGTCCACCTGTACCTGAAGTGTCGCATGAATCCCATGACCAAGTTTTGCATCGACTTCATGCATTCCTGTAGATTTAATCGCTGTTTTGAGATTGATATGTTTTTTCTCCAAGTCGATACCCATCTGCTCTTTGATCGCTTTGGAGATATCTGCATTTCCGACAGAGCCCTTGATGCCCACAGGAGCATTTGGTTTTTCTATCTTGATGATAGTCTCTTCAAATCTTTTTTTCTCAATAGTAAGTCGCTCTAGATCATCTGTGAGTTGCTGAGCTGCACGATCCTGTTCTGCTTTCCAGTTGGCTACAACATCTGGAGTCGCCAATTTAGCAAAACCTTTTGCAATCAAAAAATTTTGTCCGTAACCATCTTTGACCTCTTTGATTTCACCAGTTTTACCGAGCGTATTGAGATCTTTTATTAATAATACTTTCACATTTTTCCTTCATAAATATAAATTTTGTCTTATTTTACCCAATTTTTTGAAAAAAACTATGATACAATCACTCAAAAATAACAGAAGGTACCATAATCATCATGTTTCAAACATTTCAAATAGAGAATTTAGAATCATTTCCACAGAGACTCGAAGCACTTCTCAACCAGCAACGAAAAGCTATCGAGACAATAACAGACAGTGTAACAATACAGTATAGCGATATCCTCAAACCCATGCAAGACCTTGACGAAGAACTCAATCTCTTTTTTGCCCCACTTGCCCATCTCAATGCGGTAGGGAACTCAAAAGAGACACAAAAAGCTTACGAAGCATCTCTTCCCCTGCTCTCCAAATTTAGTAGCGAAATGGTGCAAAACATTGCACTTTTTGCCAAAATAGAACAGATCCAGATAGAGGATGCAGAGGCAGCCACGGTCGTCAAACATGAAGTACGAGATTTTATCCTCTCAGGAGCCAAACTTCCCGAAACAGAGAAAAAACAGCTTGAGGAGATTTCCCTCAAACTCAGCGAACTAAGTAACCGTTTTTCCCAAAACCTCCTCGATGCTACCAATGCTTATGAATTGATCATTGAGGATCCCAAAGATGTCAAGGGCATCCCTGAGAGTGATTTGGCACATGCTATGGTCGAAAAAGAGGGGAAAACTCTCTATCGATTTACCCTACAAATCCCTAGCTACCTAGCCTATATGACCTATGGACCCAAGCGAGAATACAGAGAAGCACTCTACAAAGCCTACAGCACTCGTGCTCCAGAAAACGCAGAGGTGATCGATGAGATATTGATACTCAAAGATGAAAAAGCCAAGATACTTGGTTTTGACAACTATGCCGAATATGCCCTCGAAACACGAGATGCCAAGGATGAAGGGGAGGTAATAGACTTTCTTGAAGCATTGGCAGGCTTATCTCTAGATCAGGGAAGAGTAGAGCTTGAAGAGTTGCGTATCTTTGCCAAAAAAGTTGATAAACTAGAGATATTACAGAGTTATGATGTTGGCTTCTACAGTGAAAAACTCAAAAAAGAGAAGTTTGATTTTGATGATACTATGACGAAACCATATTTTCTTCAAGAGAAGGTGCTCTCAGGTATGCTAGAGATTGTCTCAGAACTCTTTTCTGTCCGCTTCGCCCTCATTGATGTGCCTGTCTGGAATGAAAAAGTCAAAGTCTATGATATCTATGATCTCGGAGAGAATAGTGAACTGCTCAGTGGACGCATCTATTTTGATCTCGAAGCCAGAGAGGAAAAACGAGGTGGTGCTTGGATGAATGACTGGGAAACACACTTCATCGATAGCAAAGGCAAACAACATGCCGCCTCAGCCTTTGTCGTCTGCAACTTCTCACCCTCATCAGCAGAGCATCCAAGTCTCTTGCGTCACGATGATATCGTAACCCTCTTCCATGAAATGGGACATGCCATCCATCATCTCTTTGGCACATCCAAAGAACGATCTATCTCTGGTATCAACGGTGTTGCCTGGGATGTCGTAGAGTTCCCTTCTCAGTTTCTGGAAAATTTTGCCTACGAAAAAGCTATACTCCGACGATTTGGTTTTCATTATGAGACAGGTGAAGCAATCCCTGATCTGTTACTCGAAAAGATCAAAGAGACCAAAAATTTTCAAGCAGCTATGGGTATGCTCAGACAAATTGAATTTGCCCTTTTTGACTTCAAACTCCACCAAAAACTCTATCAGGGTGACGAGGTACAACAGTTGCTCAATAGTATCAGAGAGAAAACTTCCGTGATGACACCACCTGAATATAATAAATTTCAACATGGTTTTGCACATATTTTTGGCGGAGGCTATGCGGCAGGATACTATAGCTATAAATGGGCTGAAGTACTCAGTGCTGATGCTTTTTTCAGTTGCCTCGACGAACAAGACGGCTTCAATACCGAGATGGCAAAGGGATACAAGAGATATATTCTCAGCCGAGGAGGCTCCCAAGAGATGAGTAGCCTTTACCGAGAGTGGCTAGGTCGCAAAGCCGATCTCAAAAGCTTGATCAAGCTCTACGAAATCAACGCCTAAGGAGAAGAGATGAACCAACTCAGAGAATACCGTTATCTTATTGTCATTATTTTTGCTATTTTTGGCATTCTTTTGACAGGTGCCTATTTCAGCCAAACCTTTACAGAGCAGAGAACTTATCTGGATCTTTTCATGCTGATGGGTGCGCTTCTCTTTGTCTTCAGCGCACTTGTGGCTGTTTCGATAATGGGGTTTAGTTCTTTTGCTATTTACCTCTCTGTTTTTGTTTCGGCAGTCATTGCGATGTATGGAATAGAGGGTGCTCTATTGGTTATTTCGATGACTTATCTACTCTGGGGATTAGTCTTTTCGATCGAAGTACTACTCGTAGACAACGATGTCGAGAGTGCAATCGACTGGTTCAAATCTCGCTACACTTTTGAAACCTTCAAGCGAGAATATTATGCTTTTTATCCTATGATGTATCTACTCTATATCCTCATAGAACTCCTCCCAAGTCTCCTACATCGAGAACAACTCAAACGCTTTTCACCACAGCAAGTGCTTGAGAAGATGTGGGAGGTGTTGGGGTAGAATACAATATCTAATAAATTATTCTTATATTTTAAGCATAAGTACACTCTTTTGATGGAATATCAATAATTATTGCTCATTTATACTCCAACAACGGCGACTAAAGCATTAAAAGAAGACTTTTTCTTTAAGGATTACAAGGTCAATTATGGGTAAACTAGGCTAAAGAATGTGCTGTAGATACATTACTTGTATAAATAATTTAAATTTTTTCTGTATAATTACTAAAAATAAAAAAGGATACATGTGATTAAAGATTTTT
>QMKU01000272.1 GCA_003646525.1 Campylobacterota bacterium | reverse complement strand
GTAAAGGTAACCCATGCCTTATCTCCCTTGTCCGTAATTTTTATCATTATGTACTCCTTTTTTTAATAAACTAATCCAATAATTTAATTGCATCAAGATATTTCTGTGGTAGCTGATAGGTTCCTGATACCACATCTTTAATCTCTAGTAACTTAAACTCACCCTTTTGGTACACAACGACTTTGTTGGAATTCTTATTTGCAAGTAGATGATCTACTGCTGCAATTGTGAAGGCAAAAGCCATCAGTCGATCGCGTACGGTAGGGTTTCCTCCGCGCTGAATATGACCAAGGATGCTGACGCGTGTCTCAAGACCGATTGTATCTTGTAGCCATTTGTGAACTTCTCCTGTCTGTCCCGTGCCTTCTGAGACTATAGCAAGGGCATAGTTGCGTCCATTATTTACCTCAGCTCTCAGACGCTCTCCTACCTTCTTGTAGTCAAATTTAGTTTCTGGAATGACGCAGACCTCTGCACCACTGATCATTGCAGAGACGATGGCCAAATAGCCGCAATCTCTTCCCATTACTTCAACGAGAAATGCACGGTTGAAAGAGGATGCGGTATCGCGGATTTTGTCAAGAGCATCACGAATGACATTGAGTGCTGTATCCACACCTAGACAATAGTCCGTACCATAGATATCATTATCGATCGTAGAGGGGATCCCAACAAAATTTAGGTTAAATTCTGAACTGAACTTATCCATAGCACGAAAAGAGCCATCTCCACCCAATACAACAAGTCCTGTAATTCCATGTGATTTGAGATTTTCATAAGCTTTTTGTCGATACTCATACTCAAAAAAACGCTTGGAGCGTGATGATCTAATTATCGTTCCTCCACGATGGAGAATCCCTGCTACATCCAAATATGTGGCTGGTTCGATTTTATTGTCGATCAAACCCTCTAGCCCATCATAGATAAGATAAGTATCTTCCTCCTGTTTATAGGCATAATCTACAAATTTCTTAATAGCTGGATTCATACCAGGGGCATCACCGCCTGAAGACATAATTGCCAATGCCATTACTCTTCCTTCTCTTTTCTGTCAAGTAGGTCGAAGCCAGGCAAAATCTTACCTTCGAGTAGTTCCAAACTTGCGCCACCACCTGTAGAGATGAAGCTGAAGTTTTCTGCTTCGCCAGCTCTATCCACAGCATCTGCAGTATCTCCGCCACCTACAATCGTATAGGCATAAGAGTCAGCGATAGTGCTTGCCAACTTGAAAGTACCTTTGGAGAATTTGTCGATCTCGAAGATTCCCATAGGTCCATTCCAGATGATTGTATTGGATAGTTCAATAGCTTCACTGAAAAGTTTGACAGTAGCGGGACCGATATCAACTGCAGAGAAGTTTTCCAATATATCCTGTGCTGGTACCACTTTGACATCGATAGGAGAATCTATCGAATCTGTAATAACAAGGTCCACAGGGAGATAAACTTTTACTTTGTTTTCTCGTGCATGCTGAAGTACGACTGCCGCTGTCTCCACATACTCCTCTTCGTAAAGTGAATTTTGCATATCGTAACCCATAGATTTGAGAAAAGTATTGCTCATTGCACCGCCGATGATCAGTTTGTCAACCTTTTGCAGTACTGATTCGAGCAGTGTGATCTTGGATGAGATCTTTGCGCCACCAATGACCAATGCAATAGGACGGACAGGATTTTCCAATGCTTTGGAAAAGGCTTCTATCTCTCGCATCATCAAAAAGCCAGCCACTTTTGTATCGACAAATTCTGCTACTCCGTAAGTCGAAGCATGTTTGCGGTGTGAAGTACCAAAGGCATCATTGACATAGATATCACAAATGGACGCAAGTTTTTTAGAAAGTTCTGGATCATTCTGTTTTTCACCCTCACGGAAGCGGATGTTTTCCAGTAAAAAGACGCGCTCAAGTGAACAAGTTGCGATCTCACTTTTCGACTCTTCAAAATCTTCAATGAACTCTACTTTCTTGTGCAAGAGTCTTTCGAGACGCTTGATGATATGCCTGAGACTGTATTTTTCTTCATATTTTCCTTTGGGTCGTCCGAAGTGGGATACAAGCGTGATAGAGCAGGCATTGTGGTCGATACAGTAGTTGATCGTAGGAAGTGCAGATCGGATACGGCGATCATCGGTGATATTGTTATGTGAATCTACGGGGACATTGAAGTCCACACGGATCAAGACACGCTTGCCAGTGACATCAACATCTCTGAGACTTTTAACGCCATGCATCGTAGTAAGATTGGAAGTCATCGTCGTCTCTCCTTACTTTGTGAACATGCGCTCATAATACTCGGCTGCCATACGACCAGAATCGAAATCATACTCCACATCAGACATCGCATTTTTCATGATCTCAACCCACTTGTCTGGATTGTGATAGTAAAGAGGCAATATCTCATTTTCGAGAACATCCATCATGTGTTCATTGTCAAGACGATCTTGCTCTTCGTTAGGCAAGCTGTGGTCTAATGCTGGAATGGTAAAGGAATTTTTACCATTTTTAGCAAATTCTGGATGCCATCCATCATCGATGGAGAAGTGAATGGAGCCATTCATGGCTGCTGTCATACCGCTGGTTCCACTAGCTTCTCTCGTAATCCTCGGAGTGTTGAGCCAGATATCACTTCCGTGCTTGAGTAGGCGAGAGAGGCTCAGCTCATATCCTGTCAAAACAGCGATGTTGGAGTAGTGATGGCTGATGCTGATCAATTCATTGAAGAGATCGATAGAGTCATAATCTGTAGGGTATGGTTTTCCTGCCCAAATGATTTGAACTGGCATTTCACTGTTTCTGATCAATTTGATAAATCTTTCAAAATCATATTTGAGAAGACCAGGACGCTTGTACTCTGCAAATCGTCGAGCCCAGACAATCGTCAATACTTCAGGATCAAACATTTTTCCAGTTTGATCGGCTACTACATCAAAAAGAACTTTTTTGAGATGTTTTTTCCTAGCAAGCAGTTCATAGTTTTCGTGCTCATCAAGTGCGCGAATCAATGTTTTGTCTGTCCAGTATTTCTTGTTTTGTGCATTGGTGATGGAGATAATTTCACATCTATCTTCAACATCTTCCCACATATCATTGGCTACCACACCATGAATCTTGGAGACGGCATTGGCGATCTTTGCGCTTCTCAGTCCACCAACAGTTAGACTGAAGTCATCCCCATCCGTGTAGCCACTTATCTCTCTGATAGTTCCTAGTGAATGTGTATTGAAAAAGCCCATCTCATGAAGAAAATAGATATTGTGTACTTCATTACCTGCCGCTTCTGGGGTATGTGTCGTGAAGATAACATGG
>QMKU01000271.1 GCA_003646525.1 Campylobacterota bacterium | reverse complement strand
TCTGTTTCAAGTATAGGAGTATGCAACTCTATACTGTCCATTATTTTAGAAATATCAATTATAGGGTTTTTGAACTCTCCTGTAGTCTCAAAGAGATAGGCTTGGATATACTGGGTAAAAAAGGTTTTCACTTTATTTACATTTCTATTGATACTCTTGGCTACCATTGTAGCGATTTCATCTTTTTGTTCTTGTAGTATTTTTTCTACATCTTCCAAAGTAAGAGTATCACTAGTCAGGATAAAACGGTCATGAAACATACCTACGCCATCATCTTGCACTTTGAGTATATTGTCATCTACAAAAGGTATGATAAACTCTGCATCACTTCTGTCTCTTATCTTTTTGATGCTGTTTTTCATAAAGGAGGAGAAGAGATAACTAGCCATCCATACCTCTGCTGTTTTTCGACCTAGTGATAGTGTATCGACTATGGGGCCTATGGTTAGTGCTATGTATCTCATACTTTTGCCTTTAAATTCATATAAATATCTTGCAGAAAGTGGGTTTGAAAATTTGTTTTAATACTGTTTTGTTCTTTTGGGGTCAGTCTCATCGTACTTCTCCTAAAATTCTTGAAAGTGTTTTGTATTCATTTGTAGCGTGATATCTATTATCTATATGAGTAGACAAATTAATATTGAAAGCAAAGTCAAAAAACTCATCGAAATTAAACTCTGATGGAGTTGATAATCTTAAACTATCATTGCCTCCCCCTGCTCTAATCCTAAATTGCTTGCTTAACATATCTTCAACAGTATTATTTACCCAAAAATATACTATATTATCTACAACTTTAAATGTAATTGGTGACTTGAATCTCTCTATCTCTTGATGCTCTTTTTCTACTGTTCTATGGTATGTCATCCACTCCTGTGATAATGATAGCCCAAAGAGGTCTCTTAGTAGGTATTTCTCTTCTGAGCTATAATTTAGTATATCGCTTTTGTGTTCTCTTTGTTGATTCTTTAGTGCATTGTTAAAGTAGGTCTCTTTTATAGATTTTTTATCCCACTGCCAACCTTTGCTTTTTGCATAGCTGAATATAGCAGGTTTTGTATAAAATGGACTTCTTGGTCTCTTGCTAAGATTGATGCCTTGCCTTAGAAATTGATAAAGCAATCCTATATCTTTTTTCCAATTTCTTGATGCAAAGGAGTATGTTTTGTACTTCACTAGAGAGATATCAAACTTTTTGTTGTCTATATAGTAACTCCCGAAACCCTTTGATTGTCTAGTGCCAAAATTGGTATTGGCCAAAAATGCTTCAAAATGCTTCTCAATAGCCCTATGCACTTCTCCATTAAAAGAAAAAAAATTTATCTTAAAATTTTTTGGATTATTTTTGAACTCTTTATCTTGCTCATCTCCCATATTTCCAAAAAAGAGAGGGTCTCTCTTGTCAATAGGCGTAGATTTTGACATATCTGTTTCTATCTTAACCCTATACTCCAAAGATCTATGTCCATTGGCATTTTCTCTAAATGGAATACCCTCCACATTTTCCAATAAAAACCTATCCAACTTAGGCTTCAGCTCCGTAGCCCTCAGCGTGGCACCACTCTGATCGCTCTGGAAGTGAATCATCGGGGTGTGTTGCTTTAGGGTAAATTCTAGTTTGAAGTTACTCATTTTTTCTCCTTTAGTTGAGTCTCTTTTGTTGCACTATCTTTTTGAATACTATCTGGTTTTTTGTCTATTAAAAATATGGAACCTACCATTATGGCAATAGCAACAAAACCAAAAACTATTTTTATAGCACTACTTTTGCATTTAATAATACCAAAGCCAAATAAAGCAACAAGTAACATAGAGATGAGTCCAATACTTATAGACTCGATAGTTTGATTGAAATCAAAAATATTTGCACCATAAATACCTGCCAATAGTGTAGGAGGCAAAAATAGTGCTCCTAATTCCGAGATAGTTTCCAATCTATCATTTCTGTTTTTTTCATGTTTGAAGGAGATATAGGTGTGGAGTTCTGATATCTCATTGTCGAGGTCTTTTATCTCCTTGTCAAAATCCATAATACTCTTGGCGATACGATATAGCTCTATACCCTGATCTTGAAATGTCAACTCTCTAAAGTAGAGCTTGTTGACAAACTTGATATAGTATTCGTACATTATCTGGACTTTCTCCTCAAGCTTATCATCATCTTTGAGATTGGAGAGTCTCGACACCTCATTGCCAAACCTTGCCAATGATGCCTTGGTCGCCAACATGATAATAGCCATCTGCATATAGACATATTGAGTATGAGGCAAGATGAGATCTCTGCCTCCTCTCGTAGTCAATGCCACAAAAGAGTAACGCGTCACTCCCCACATCGTCCCCCATCCAAGCCACCTCGGATATGTGGACTCCTCTGAGAGCTTGGCTTGCATCGGTGCATATTGGACTGTTTTGCTTTTGCCATCTACAAATAGATATCGATACCAGTCATCATTTTGTTTGTAGTTATCATCATCACTCTGTAGACACTCTATGAGAGTTTCGTTTTCAGCATAGCAGACTACAAACATTCTATCATCTAGGACAGGCTTGATTCTGCAAAAACTATCTTTTGATTGGCTGAAGAGATTTGAGCCTAGAACCTCCGTGATGAATTTGCCAATGATCAAATCTTCGGGAATATTCCGTTCGTATATATCTGTGTAGTCTTCAGTAAAATACTCATCATCTTTTTTCAGTTTTACCTCTATCTTGTCCGCCAAAAAAGCATTTTTTGTACCTTGTGTGTAGCTATCGCATCTACTATCGAGAAATTGCGGATAGACTCGCCTGCCAAATTCGTTGATCTTCAAAATATCATCAAAATTTGAGTATTTGTGATTTTCTACCTCAAAGACCAATATCCCTATACCAGTCTCAAAAAGCCTCAACTGCACATCGGTCAATCTGAGACGGTATGGAGACTCCTCACCACAAACATATATGTTGTATTCACCATCAACGACATCTTTTGTATAATAGTATGAAGTTTCTCCTAGAGTAAACTCTTTCTGGAAATTGTATATCGCTTCTCGTACTGGCTCATCGTAGTAGCTATACTCATTATATCTTCTAACATCTTTTGTGATATCAAACTCTTCATATCTCCATCCAGTACTTTCAAGCCTATCCGCAAAATTATTATCGATTTTTATGTATTTGCTCAAGTCACCATCACTAACACCATTTTTGCCAAAACTAAAGGGAAACATAAATGAGTGATAGCTGAAAGTATCAGGCATGTCATTAAGCATCTGATCGACTATCTTTCCTGTATCCTGAGCCTTCAGATACTCGCCATCAAACCCAAAAAAGC
>QMKU01000270.1 GCA_003646525.1 Campylobacterota bacterium | reverse complement strand
GAGTCTACTAGAACAGTCTCTGACAATGTAAATGATGCTACAAAAACAGTCTCTAACGACTCAAGAGACTCAGTCAAAACTGTATCTAATGATTTGGATGATGCAACAAAAACAATTTCTAACGACTCTTCTGATTCTGTGAAGACTATTTCAAATGATGCAAATGATGCAACTAAGAAAATATCTGACGATGCAAAGGATGATAAGAAATAAGCATAGCTTGTCTCTTTCTGTAGTTTTGGAGCGGCTGCTTAGCTTGCCGCTTCATTTTTTTATCTTTATGGTATCAAATAAATGGATACTATAAAGATAGACAAAGAGTTTCATTATGAGACTTTCTATCTACTATTGTAATCCAAATCCGAATTCTTAATTCAAGGAGAATATATGAAGAAAAAACACAATCCGCTTTTCTCAATTGTTGGGATAACAACTGCATTTTTTTTGAGCACAATTACCCCTATTCAGGCAACTGGCAATCAAGATTTAGCACTAATGATAAGCGTCAAAGGTGATACAGAGAAAGAGTATGATGCTTTTGTTGAGAAAAAGATAAAAAGCATTGGTTTTACATTGACAGACCCACATAAACGAGTCAATGATGGATACAAAAAGAAATATGGTAGTACAAAGCTGGATATTTTAAGTTTTATGTCAGTTGCCAACAAAAATGCAATGAGTCCATTACTTGAAATTGATCCCAGACTGGCAGGTTTTAACCCCTTTAACCTACTCATATATAGAACATTGGGTGGAGAAAATACCTATATAGGTCACCTCACACCTACTGCTATTCTCGATATGATCGGTATTACAGATGAGAAAATTCGGACAGATTATCAAAAAATGATCGAACCGCTTGATGCGATGATGAAAAAAGAGTTTGGTTCAAATACCTCTATGATCAAAATCAAAAAAATGACTGAAAATAGAATGATGAATTTTGAAATCCCTTTTAATAGACCAGAGGATTTGGATGATTTCATCGATGATTTTCAAGAGAGGTTTGAAGAGTCTTTCGAAGACAAAGAGTATATTATAGCTGGATTCTTCAACTACAAAGAGAGCTTTGATGGTGTTGATAGATTGCCTTCGTATGATGCATTTTGGGTCTATTCCCTCTGTCACTTCAAATTTTCTTATACAGTATTTGATAATGATGGTGGTAGACCAGAGGCTGGACTCTTCGCACCATGCTCTATGTATATGTATATCAAAAAAGATACCAATACACTCATGATCGGTATGCCAAGACTTGCGAACTGGTCGGCAACTCTCGGTATCGTAGAGCCAGGCAAAGTAGCACTCGTAGAGCAGTTGGACAAAGAGATTCCTGAAATCATGGTAAGCTTGGGTGCCAAAGAGATTGGAAGCAAAAGCAAAAGTAAAATAAAAGAGGTAGTAGTCAAAAAACAGGAAACTTTGGAATCCAAGACTAGCTCAGTAACTACAGAAAAATCTCCAGAAGATGCAGATGCCAATAACAGTGTCATCATAATAATACCAAAGCCACCAAAGCCTGTTGAAGCAGTTAAAGTTATCACAATAGGTGGAAACGAACCAGTCAAACAAAATGAAAGCCTCTATAGGCCAAGGGCTATTGTACTCAAAGTAAGTAAGCCACCAAAAGCAGTTGTAGCTGTATCTCCAAGTAAAGCAGGTGATACAAAAGTGGGTGATATAAAAAATAGTCAAGTTAGTGCTTATATGAGGGGTGAACTACAGAGTGTGGATGCTGTCAAAAAAGCATTGACGGATGCTGGATTTGCAATTCTTTCTGCTTCGACAGTAGATAAAAAAGGTGATTTGACTTCTATTGTCTTCACGAATGATGCATTAACAAAGATGGCAGATAAATCCAACAGAGGATTTGTTGCTTCACTTAGAGTTTTGGTTGATACAAAAAACAAACAGATATCTGTCACTAACCCTCTCTATATATTGAGAGCATTTCTACAAGACGATTTTGATCAAAAAGCAGTCACTCCTGTACTCGAAAGTATACGAAAAGCACTCCCAGGGTTGAAAAATTCAAAAGATGCATTGAAATTTACACTGCTTCCAAAGTATCACTTTATGATATCAATGCCTTATTATGAGGATATGATAGTAGTAGCAAAAGGGGATGATCTTCTAGCGAAAGCAAAAGCTAGAAATGGTGGTAAAGATATTGTATTTATTCAACAGATCTCCAAAGATCGTACGCTTATCGGAGTGAACCTAGGGAAAAGAACAGGTAAATTTATCAAAAAAGTAGGGGTCAAAAATGCTGGCTTGTTACCTTATCCTGTTTTGATTGAGGATGGAGAGGCTAAAATACTGGATCCTAAGTATTATATAGCAGTCATGTATCCTATGTTGAAAATGTCTGAGTTTATGAAAATTTCCACTGTACCTGGTGCGATTCAGCAAGATTGTGAAAATCTTTTTAGATAGTTTGTGCTATTCTATAGAATTAAAGGAGAAAAAATGAAAAAAACTTTAGCGTTACTGGCAATAGCAAGTGGTGTGCTATTCGCACAAGATATTGAACCGATAGATCAGAAAAAAAACATGCAAGAGATGGAAGTTGCGATGGCAGTGATCCAGAGAGGATTTTTGTATGATGATGAAGCTCTAGTCGTGGGCGGTATCAAAAGCCTTCAAGAGAGAATCATGCATACAGAACCACCAACTAAAGCAGATGAAGAGGTGCTAGGCAAAGGCAATACTTATAGTTTCAAATATGCAAAAAAGCAAGCAGTAAAAATATCAGTACTCTCCGAAGAGATATTGACACACTACAAAATGGGTGAGAGATACACAGCGATGAGTAGATACAAAGAGACACTCAAGCAGTGTCTAGCTTGTCATAAGAAGATTAGAAGGTGGTAATGATAGAATATTGAGGAGAGAGTATGGGCATCTCTCATATCTAATAAAATGTAGTTTACAATATTGTAGGTGCGACCATGTCGCACAAGTAGTGTAAACTACTTATGAATGATGCCTTAAGTAGAGCTGTTTTCGGGAGATTTCTTATTTGCCATTAATATTTTAGTATCTTATCAAACACAGTGCCAACATAGCTACTTTTTCTATCTACTTGGGTCAAAGGGGTCAGGTAACAACTACAACTCTTGAGTTGTAGTTGTTACCTGACCCCTTTGACCCAACTCTTGAGTTGTAGTTGTTACCTGACCCCTTTGACCTTTTGACCTTTGGTATAACCCTGAATGCCCATAGACTATACTCCAATTCATATTTCGCTAACCTCAATCTTTTCACAAGTAATGAAGCTTGGGTTATGGCGTATCAATCCCGATGAGGAAACTATCGACTAGAGAGCCGTG
>QMKU01000269.1 GCA_003646525.1 Campylobacterota bacterium | reverse complement strand
TCAAAGATAATAGCATGGTAGTGGTCATTTTCAGCATAGATTTTGTCATTCCAGTATTCTTCTTTTTGGGTATCAATATCCATATAATAGCGCTCTGTTGAGTATCGTGATTCCATATCGATACGAAAATCTCTATAGTTGCAATAGTTTAGAATGGCATCAAAATCTACCCAGTCATCTTTGGGTAAAGTCTCCGTAAGTATTTGAATGATTTGAAATAGATCTATCTGTTCATTGCTGTATTTTCCAAATTTTATTTTTCGAACATGACTCAAAAATAGTCTCGATATCGTGTAGTTAAATCTATCGTTGAGTTGCATAGTAATAAAATATTTCAATGTCTCCAGTGGTGTTTTTTTGAACTTATGATTTTCCCAATAATAAAACGAAAAACTACGCGTCAGCATATTGATACTCAATGTATCCATCCTTTTGACAGGATAAAATTCATTCTGTGAAGTGGTGGAGTTGAGAATACTGAGAGTTTTTGTCAAAGGTTTTTCTCCCGTTTTACCAAACTTCACAAGATTGGTTTTGAGCATCTCTTCAATCGTGCTGATGACACCCAAAATATTATCCTCATTGCTATAGGTGTATTGTGCCTCTTCTATTGTTTCTGCTTTGTTTAACTCAAAATCATCAGGCAGTGGATGGATGAGCTTGAGAATAGGTCGAACCCTTTCATGGATAGAAAACGTTTTTCTGCTCCAATTATCATTCTTGTAGATGAAACTATAGTGACCATCCAACCTCTCTTCTCTGTATCCCAGTTGTTTTGTTTTGACCAAATCAAGACCAAACCGATTCACCCCCTCTTCTACAGAGATCTTTTTCTGTTTCCACAGCAATGTAAAGTAGAGTTCTTTGGATTTCTCTGTAGTACAGAGCTCATGATAAAATTTTCTTTTATAGTCACTGTCGTGTATGAGTTTTATGAGCAGATTGATCATGCCCATCTTATTTTTTCGAGTTTCCGGATACTTGCTTTGGTTGATGAGTCCCTTTTGGTAACCTGTGATGGTTTGCAGCTGTACCATTGTTGCACTATTCAATAGGTCAAATAGATCATCTTTGGGTAGTTCCATCCATTTCATCACAGGATCACCCCATATTCTCTCAATGCCTTTTTAACATAATTTAAGTTTTCTTTAAATACCACGATATGAAATTTGTCTGTTTTGAGTATCTTCTCTTGCAGTTTGGGGTTGGAGGTGATGATGCGGAGTATCTCTTTGGGGTTGGTGATCTCTATTAGAATCGCAGTTCGGCTTATTACTTTTGTCGAACTGATGCGTCTGTTGATTGTCTCAAAAAATGTTTGCCAGTTTGGGGGTACAGTATCACATTTTGACAAAAACTCATTTTTGACCGATTCATAGTTCTTAGCAGAGTCGATTGAGTTCATAAATATTTTGATATCGGTATGGTATCTGTTTTCATCGGTTTTGGCAGCGACACGCAAAAGAAATACATCAGACAAAGGTCCGGGATTATCCACTTTAATCTCATAAGAATAGGGGCTTAGTGTCAGTGAAAAATCATTTTTACCTGAAAAGCTTTTCTCGATATTGAGTACAAATTTACCCAAATCAGTGAGTTTTGCATACTCTATGGCAGCAAAAGGAGAACTATAATAACCATCCAAAAGTTCCAAATCCTCTTCAATGAAACTGTCTTCAGGGGTTTTGGCGATATCAAACAGTCCAAATCGATAGGCTATGCCGATAAAGCTTTTGATAAAGTACCGTACTACTATTTTGAGATTTTCCAACCTATTGTACTTACTGTGCTGACGATAATAGTTTGCATCAAAACTGTAACAGGCATTATATTCATTGGTGATCTGTTTAATTGTTTTTGCGTTGAGAGGTATTTGATCCACAATATAATCGATACTGATCCACTCATTGTACTCTGTCTTTTTCATTATTTCAAGTATAGATAGACGAAAACCAGAAATCAAATTACCACTTACGGCTTGTATCTCAAAGATAAAAAAACCAAATTCATGCTGCACTCTTGTCTCTATATATTGCTCAAAAAGTGTTTTCATGAGCATCCCGTCATCTTGTGCTATCGCAGTATCAAATGCCTTGGTGGGAAGCGTTTCTTTTTGAGAGAAGAGATACTTTATTCCCATAAGAAAATTGAGCAGCCAGATATAGTAAGTATTATCAACAGATACGTTTTCACGTATGAGTTTTTCACTCCTGACAGCCAAAGTTCCTTTTTGTGTGATTTTTATCTTGGTATCTTTTGCCAGCTGATATACGATACGAACAGTAGTGACGATATCTTCCGGTTCGTATTTAAGTAATTTTTGAGAGACTGGGTTGTGTTCACTGTCAAGCTTATCTATTTTGATCTTACTGATATCTCTCAGTGTAGCTTTGACAGATGTGGTGGGGTGAGGTTTTTTTTCTTTTGTATCTTTGGGGTTGTTCTCTTCCAAAAAACTTAAAAAATAGAGTTTTAACTCTTCATCCATCTTCCCTTGATCCACAAAAAGTTCAAGCCACCAAACATAAACATCTCTACCGCCTTGTCTCAAAGATACAATATCAAATTTAAATACTTTTTTGACATCCGAATGAAGATTTTTACCTCGGTAATTGACAATATACTTGAGAATTTTTTGCTCTTTGGGTTTAAGATTGTTGTAAAAATCTTCCAGGAAGGTATCATTTTCCATGGCATCAGGTATGACAGTGAGCGCTAAATCACGTTTCTTGGTGCCAAAGTAAAAAGTGATACCATATTTACTGGCAAGCGTTCTCAGTGCCCCAATACTAAGGCTTAAATACTTGCTATACGCAATCTCTATAGACCCATCATCTTCATAAAACATACTCATACCATCATCCCAATATATAGTCTAGATCGGATGGAGTCAACTGTTTAAGTCCGCCCTCATCACCGCTAATGATCATATCTGTCATATCTTGTTTTTGTGCCTGAAGCTCCAGTATCTTCTCTTCAATGGTGTCTTTAGTGATCATCTTGTAGCTGAAGACTTTGTTTTTTTGTCCTATTCTATGGGTTCTGTCCACGGCTTGATTCTCCGCAGCCTTGTTCCACCATGGGTCAAAGATGAAGACATAGTCTGCTTCGGTCAGGTTTAGTCCTACGCCACCGACTTTGAGTGTCATAAGAAAGAGTTTGATGCTTTTATCGTTTTGAAATGTATCGACAAGTTTTTGTCTGTTGCGTGTACTTCCAGTCATCATAAGGTGTTCATATCCCAGTTCATCTGCTTTGGCAGAGATGAGATCCAGGGAGCCCAAGAAATTGGCAAATATCAACACTTTGTGACCATTGAGAATAATATCTTCCAGC
>QMKU01000268.1 GCA_003646525.1 Campylobacterota bacterium | reverse complement strand
TTCAATGTAACTACAGGAGGAGTTAATGCTGTTTGTGGAGATACACGAAAAGAGGATGACTTTGCCTCCTTTATTGAAGATACTATTAGGGTGCAACCCAAAAACAACCAAAATAAACAGCTCTAATTAAAAACAATAATACCAAACAAATAAAATACCACTAAAATAGAAACCAAAAAGGAACAACATGAGCCTAGAAATATTAGAAAAAGATGCAGATTTTGACACTATAAGTAAAAAGTATCAGGAGGAATTAGATATTCTAGAAGAAATTAAAGACCTACCAGATGAGCTGAATTCTGAAAAATCAAATTTAGTGAAATTATTCACTAAAAATATAAGTCCATTACCAACTGATGCTGAGGCTACTTTACAAATATCAGAAGGAATAGTTTTTTAATATTCATTAGAAAAATTTATGATACAATTAAAATATTTGTAACAAGGAGTTGATAAATGCAAACAGTAACTTTAAAAATAGAAGACAATATAAGTGATAAGTTTTTATGGCTTTTAAATCATTTTGCTCAAGATGAAGTTGAAATATTAGATAAAACAACCTATCAAAGTGATGATGAGTATTTAAAAAGTATAAAAGGTATGGAAGAAAGTATTATCCAAGCCTCAAATGAACCAATAGAAAACTATGTTACAGCTGATAAATTAGATTGGTAAAATGTATCAATTAATATTTTCACCACAAGCAAAAAAAGATTCTAAAAAAGTAGCTTCAAGTGGATTAAAGCTAAAGGTTCAAGAACTATTAAAAATAATTGAAAGAGAACCTTTAGAATATCCACCTAAATTTGAATATTTATCAGCTAATTTAAAAGGTAAAATTTCAAGAAGAATTAACAAGCAACATAGATTAGTGTATGAAATTTTTGAAGAAGAAAAGCTAATTAAAATTTACAGGATGTGGACACATTACGAATAGGAAAATGCTAACAAAACATAGGAACGCAATACCAATTCTAGCTTCTTTGATGGTAGAGCAACTACTAGGATAGATATCTTCATTTTGGAGGTATGCTGAATGGTTACCCTAAATTATCTTCAAAATCCTACTCAAATAGCGTATAAAAAACTTCTAAGATTGATAGGTAAAAAGGTTATTGGAAACAGAGATTGAAGGGAATTTCTTTTATTATAGTTGCACCAATAGGCGTCCAGCAGTAGGAGCTGTTGAACGAGCCAAAAATAACTACCAAGTATCTATTTTTTGGTATTATTAAATCGGTATTGCCTAGTGCTTGTCACCTCGTGAAAGTTTCTCTATCAGTCTTAGCATCAGTCTCACGCCTGCCCCTGATGCACCATGCGGATTTTCTCCCCAAGTATGTTCGACAAAGGCTGGACCTGCGATGTCGATGTGTGCCCAGCGGTCCTTGTGTTCTTCGTCGATAAATTCGGAGAGGAACATTCCTGCCGTAATGGCACCACCATATCGTGTATTAGAAATGTTGCAGATATCTGCGATCTCACTTTTGATGGTTTTGCCTAGATAGCGGTTAAAGTCAAGCTTGCTTGCTAACTCTCCAGAGATTTTATTGGCAGCGTTGAGTACCATATCGACTGGCATTTTGCTATTGCCCATGACACCTGAAGTGTAGTGACCCACACCGACGACACAAGCACCAGTGAGAGTTGCCATATCGAATAGATAGTCAGCTTTGACCTCTTGTTGAGCATAGCATAGTACATCTGCAAGGACGAGACGACCTTCGGCATCGGTATTACGCACTTCGATTGTTTTTCCATTTTTTGCGACGAGGACATCATCAGGCTTATAGGCATCTCCCCCGATCATGTTTTCCACCGCACCGACAAAACCATGTACTTCGATAGGTAGGTTCATCTCAGAGACAGCTTTCATGATCCCCATCACAGCAGATCCGCCACTTTTGTCAGCTTTCATCGTGACCATGTAATCTGCTGGCTTGAGGCTGAGTCCGCCACTATCATAAGTAAGCCCTTTTCCGACGATACTCACTACTGCTTTAGGATTTTTGGGTTTGTGTGCGAGATGGATCACCCGTGGAGTGTGGCGACTTGCCCGTGCAACTGCCAGTAGGGTATTCATCTTCTCTTCTCTGAGCCTCTTTGGCTTGAGTATGGTACAGGTAAGATCACTCTTTTTTGCTAGTCTCTTGGCTATCTTTGCCATCACAGCTGGATAGCAGTCATCTGGTGTAGTATTGACGATATCACGCGTATAGTTAGTAGCATTTGCTCCGATTTTTGCATTATTGATCGCTCTCTGACAGCTCTCTTGATCCAATTTATACCCATGATACTCTTCTAGTGATATCGTGACTTCTTTGAGTGCTTTTTTGCTCTTTTTGCTCTTGTATTGATCGAAAGTGTAGTCACCCAATATCATCCCCTCAACCATACCACGCAAGACGGCAGTACACTTGGAATGACTCATATAGATTGCGATTTTGATATGTTTAAATTTTGTATTTTTGAGTGATCGTATGGCTACAGCTATAGCAGAACGAATATCAGTACTTTTGATACTCTCTGATCCTACATAGAGCCGTTTGCTTTCGGGAAGTAGACAGATTTCCTCTTGCGATCCTTCAAAACCTACTTTGTCAAGACTTTTTTTATCTTTGACAAAAGTATGTTCGAGATTCTTATTGATGATGATAATGACTTCAAGGTCAGCCTTGATAGTCTCAAGATTATCAGTTGTTAGTTTAAAATTCATATAATTTCCTTTTGATGACGGTTTGGGCGCGGATTATAGCACAGATCACCGCAAGGCTAACCTAAGGCT
Source organism: Campylobacterota bacterium (assembly GCA_003646525.1). Taxonomy (GTDB): domain Bacteria; phylum Campylobacterota; class Campylobacteria; order Campylobacterales; family Sulfurovaceae; genus SZUA-451. The sequence continues at coordinate 560 of QMKU01000268.1, read as the reverse complement.
ACCACCCCTCAGCAACATCGATAATATGATATCCGTTCTTCCATCGACGCTTGATCTCGTCGTTAAAGTCAGACCAGTCTCTAGTACTGACATAGCCCTGATCGACATAGGGTGTATTTTTGGCAAAGATACCTATCCATCGCTTGTATCCATGCTCAAGTGAAATCAAATGATACTCTTGTTGCCATCGTTTCTGAATCGTTTCCATAAAATGACCGAATTTTCTCGACATGGCAAGTCGTTGATTGGTATAGTTAGTTCCTTTGGTAAAGAGGGCTATCCAAGTAGATCTGCCATGTTCGATTTCGATCACATCATAGCCTTCTTTCCATTTGCTACGCACCATGAAGTCAATGTCTTCCCAGCTCCTCACTACAGAAAGTGTCTGATCTGTATAGCGATCATCTTTGGCGAAGAGTGCTACCCACCGTCCTGATCCGCGCTCTAGATCGAGCATCCTGTAGCCTTTTTGTTGCTCTTCTTTGAAAAGTGTAGTCAGCTCTTCCCAATTTTTGGCACGCGACAAATGACTCTGCGTATACGAGACTCCCTTGGTGAAG
>QMKU01000267.1 GCA_003646525.1 Campylobacterota bacterium | reverse complement strand
ATGGACTTCATGAGCCTTTTGAAAAATATATGAGAGGTGGAGAGCATGGTGGAGAGGCTATTGGTTTTTATGTTTCGGGCAGTACAGTAGAAGACTATCTACATTTTGATACTACTGAGAACAAGAGATATAATAACTTCAATGAATATATGACTACGGAGGCAAATTATACTTCTACACATTTTGTAAGTGATGATACTATGAGTTCTCTCACTTCTAATTCTGATTATGTTCACCCAAATAAATATGATGTTACACAAACGGAGCCTGAGCATCTAGGATTTGGCAAATATAAATCATACTATATTTCCAATGATAATGGTAGAAAACTGGGTATACATCTAGATACTTATATGATAAAAAGTTTAAAAATGTATACGGATAGTAGCTATAATCCAATTGTTGCAAAATTTGATGGTGACAACAGTGTCCTCAAAGACAATGGACGAGAGCTCATCCCCCGAGCCATAGCCAACGCCGCAGGCTTCGTCAACTACTTCTTCCGTGGTCGTATGGAGGCAACAATGACTCCCTGCAGTTTAACGATTAAAAATGTTTCTAAAGTAGATTATGTCGCAAGTAGTGAAACGGTTACCTTTAAAGAAGAAGGAGCCTTTGGTGTCTATGTTGAGCTTCCAAACAAGATGGTACATTTGGTGACCAAACTTCCATTGGATAAAAATCTTGATGTCAATCAAAGTGTATCTTTTGGAGGTGTTAAACAAAAACTTCAAACTCTCCTGAAAGAACAAAATCTTCCTCTCGATGACTCCTACCCTTTGACGGTCATCTATGATGGAGATATTGGAACAGAGAGGGGTATCTCTGTTAAAAAGTTTGAGAGCACAATGCAAGAAGAAGAGCCTACCCCAGAACCCACAAGAGGTGAGGTAGAAGTTATTCTAAGTTGGTCTGATCCAAGTGTAGATCTTGACCTTGAACTGGATATGCCTCAAAGTATACGAGATGTGCAGGCATGTACTATGGAACACGCTTATGTCACAAGTGGATTTGAGATATATCCAGGTCATTATCCTGTGAATGTAACTAAGATATCCGAGAGAGAGATGGTAGAAAAGTACTTTGTGACTATTATCACTCCAGATGAAATTAAAGTTTTAGAGATAGATGCCAATACAATAGGGCATATCGCTGATATTGTTGTTAGATATATAAACAATCAACCAGTGATAGATTTAGAAATAGAGCCTACAGTAAACCTTGTGTTTAGAAGTCCTAGACCTAGACCTATCGGTGGAAGTGGAAGTGGAGGTGGAAGATCCTATACTCCTTCCTCATACAGATATACGGATATACCTTCTCCTATCGCTTCACCATGTTCACCTGCAAAAAGTTGTGGATGTATGGATTGTGAATATATGGTTGTACCATACATAGGTCAGGTTATTAAAGGACCATTGAGTGGGGCAGATATCTCTCTCTCCAGTGCAGAAGGATATCGTAATGATACAGCCTTGTATAGTGGAAAAACCAGTGAAGGTATAAAACTATACACCGCAGGACTACTCAATATACCTGCAGAGCTAATAGAGACACTTGATGATGATGGACTCTATATCATCAAAGTCAGTGGCGGTATGGATATAGATCGTAATGATGACATGAAAGTAGATAATGTTTTTACGGAAAACTATGCCACACTGCACGCAGTCCTTAGTGGTGCTGACTTGAAATCAATCAAACCCAAAGTTTCAATACTGACAGAGATCGCTTACCAGATCATTCACGATAGCCTCATAAGCGGAGAGGAAGAGCAAAAGATTTTTGATACGCTTGATGATGTTGCAAAAAGATTGCTTAGAGTCAAGATCTATCCTACCTCTTCGGGTGGATTGAGTCATATCGACTTAGCCCACTGGCTACCAACACTCGACAGAGAGATTCTTTTTGCAAACTATGACAATCGAATAGTGCCAATCGTTGATAAATTACAAGATAATCAGGATATTTATCAAGATGCTTATGATCTAGTTTATTATCCTGAAAGTATTATACCGATGATTCAAAGTAGTCTATTTAATGTAGAGGAACATACAGAACTAAATACAGTAATAGGAAAAGCAAAGGTACTCAACGAAGGCGCATCTCCAATTACAAACTTTATATTGAGTGGGTCAGATGCAGACCTATTTGATATCGATAGTAATGGAACGATAAGCGTTAAAACTGAGTTGGATTATGAAATGCAACAAAGATATACAATTTATGTTCGTGCACAAAATAGTCAAGGATATAGTGAAAGCACGGCAATATATATCCAAGTCAAAGATATTTTAGATGCTCCAGTTATCACTAGCTTTAGTGCACCAGTACTATATTCAAGTCTGCCTGAAGGAACCAATATAGGAAAACTAAGCTTTGATCCTGGTACAGCTCCTGTCTCAACTATAGAAGTAAATGGTAGAGATAGTATATATTTTGAGATCGATTTGGAAGGGAACATTATCTTGTCTCGGACACTTGAAAACTATCTAGTGAAAAAAGTTTATCATATTGAAGTTGCTGTGGTCAATGGACATGGAAGTAGCCGTTTGGCATCTATTGAATTTAATGTATCTGATCGTCAGGAATTACCTATCATAAAAGGATTTGATGCAGATATTACTGAAAATACTACAGAAGTATTTATAGGCAAGGTTGAAGTTCTAAATACTGGTTTAAGCGATGTAGATTATTTTGGCTTGTCAGGGAGTGAATATTTTAGAATTAATAATATGGGTGAAGTCTATATCACACAAAATGCAGATATTGACTTTGAAAAACAACAACAATATAGACTCAATGTATGGGCACATAATAGTTATGGGGATAGTAAAAATGTTGTTGTTGCAATCAAGGTTAATAATATCCCAGATACACCACCTACTACCTACAATAGTTATGATTTATCTATTGATGAGAATAGTCAGATGGGTTTGACAGTTGGATCAGTCAGACTAGATGAGGGGGAGGCACCTGTTGATAGTGTGACTGTTACAGGCATAGATGGAGCGCTATTCTCTATAGATCGTAGTGGAGTGGTACATGTGAATGGAAATCTTGACTATGAGAAAGATAAGTCCCATTTATTACACTACACAGCTACAAGTCTCTTGGGAACAAGTAATGAATCAAACTTGACGATACATATCAAAAATATCCCTGAGTATGTCCCGACACTTCGCAGTATTTCAGTAACCCGACATCTCTATGAGCTTTTTATGGAGAATAGTATAGGTATGATACTTGTAGATTCAGGTGATACCCCTATCGAAAATATCAAGCTAAGCCCTGATTCTCCGTTTGGTGTGCACAATGATGGTACGGTTTTTCTCACAAGTGAATT
>QMKU01000266.1 GCA_003646525.1 Campylobacterota bacterium | reverse complement strand
TTCAGCAGGTAACTTTAACTTAGGAAGAATTCGTTCTTTTCCTATTCCGTTGCCGTCACTTGAAGAACAAAATGAGATAGTAAATAAAATAGATAGCCTTTTCAAAGTTTGTGATGAGCTTGAAATTCAGATTGATAGTTCTAAGGTAAATAGTGAAATGTTGATGCAGTCTGTTTTGAAAGAGGCGTTTGAAAAATAATGTTTGATTATAGCATTGAGGGACTCTGTAATGGAAGTGGAGCAGAGGGCTAACTCATTCAATCCAAAAGATAGACCAATTAGAAATGAGAGGAGTCTATAATGATACCTGACCTCGGCTAAACATGACCCCCTATCGTGCTTATTTTATTGGCATTGCCGAGGATGGATGGGAGCCAGTGAGAGAAGCAGTATTAGATACCAACTTCAATTCAGCAGATACATTATGATGGATGGTGATGCCACATTAAGAAGTGGTAGTCTCACAAGTACACCATGCGATGGATTGTCATATCCATCTGCATATCCGCCCAATAGTATTTTCCCATTGGTCTGTTCTGCCAAGTCAAAAGCAGTAGCTCCACCATAAAGGAAGTCATCTGGAAAGTCAACATTTGTTGTTATGATGCCCTCGTTGCCAAAAGTACGAATAAACTGACCATCCTTGGTGAAAAGCAAGGTCATAAAATGCTTATTATCATAATCACTACCCGTATAATAATTCCCACTCAATGCAATATAGCCATCTTTCAAAAGTTTCATATTTTCAACATTTAAATCTTGTCCATTATTTGTAAAAACCGTATTCAAATGATCATAGGTTTTGTAGCTATAGTCATCATACAATGCAATGACACCCTCATAGCCGAATGAAGTATCTATGCCACCATTGGTATTGAAGCGAGCAAGAAAAACTGAAAATGGGGCATTAACTCCTGTTCCCATAACCACTATCTTTCCGTCAGATTGAACAGCAACTGATTTGAGAGTACTCTCTGAGCAAGGGTAAGTTGTTGACAAATCCCATGGTTTAGCATCAAAAACAGAAGCCGCAGTATATTTAACAACCCCATCAGAACCAAAGCTAGTATCAAATGTTCCATCACTATTTAGTCGCTCTAGAAGTCCTCTAGTAAAGAAAGATTCATTATTGTCACCACAACCTTGAATGGCTGTCGTTCCTGCAACAATTATTTTACCATCTGACTGGACTGCAACATCATTGCCACTATCACCACTATATGATCCTGTTCCTGGATGAGTATTGGTCAATACTGTACCGTTGGCAGTTCCAAAGGTCATATCAAGTAATCCATCTGTGGTAAAACGCGTCACTGCCACTTTGTGCGGGTCAGGATTACTCACACGCCTACCAACAACTAAAATTTTGTCGTCACTCTGGATAGCGGAATTTTCAGCATATACACCATCTCCTCCATATCCAAAACCAGGATGTCCACCAAAGGCAGTATCAAGAATACCATCACTATCAAAGCGAGCTACACCAAAAGTAGTATAATTTCTCCAAGCCGTTAGTGCCAATACAATTTTACCATCAGATTGGAAATGTGCACCTACAACATCTTCATCACCTAAACCAAATATTGCTTCTTCACAAGCATCCCAATCTTCACAAATATGATCGGCAACTGTAACACCATCGTCACCAAAGCTAATATCTCTACTGCCATCCTTGAGATAACGATACATAGTAATCACTCTATAATTGTCATTATTGGTAACAGGCTCAGCAAGCCTAGCTGAGCCTATTGCTATGACCTTGTCATCATCATGAACTAGGAGTGTATCAAATCTTGCACCACCTTGATCACTCAACACCTCCATCACTTTTCCATTTGTACCAAATGTAGGGTCAACAGTATCTTGAGCCAAAGAACTACTTGGACATACTATTAAAGCTCCAACTATAGCAATCTGAAAAAACACTTTTTTCATCTCTTTCTCCTCTCAATCAATTAGTATATTTTATTGTACTCCCTTTAAACTTATTTTAATATAAACCCAAGAGCTCGATAAATACAATTAGGCTATCTTATCTCTTGTATAATTCTTTATTAAATATCATGACAAAAGCTCCAACAGCTCATTACCATCAAACTTCACATCATCTTGTTGTCCATCTTTGTTGTAGATACCATCTTGTATTGCTTTTTTCTTTTTTTGAAGCTCTAGTATCTTCTCCTCTATGGAGTTTTCCACAATCAGCTTATAGACAAATACGGCTTTGTCTTGACCGATGCGATAGGCTCTATCTGTGGCTTGGTTCTCTACGGCTGGATTCCACCATGGGTCATAATGGATAACCGTATCTGCCTCTACTAGATTTAGCCCTATACCACCAGCCTTAAGTGAAATCAAAAATAGATCTGCATTACCTTTAGTAAACTTCTCTATAGCCTCTTCTCTCTTTCTTGTAGCACCTGTTAGTTTGCTATATCTGATTTTTCTCTTTTTTATATTCTCTTCTATGATGGCAAGCATAGAGGTGAACTGAGAAAATACCAATATTTTTCTGCCTTCTGCCAGTAGCTCATCTACAAGATTCAAAAATAGCTCTAGTTTAGCAGACTCTTTGATCTTTTTGGCTTCAGCTATTTTGAGTAGGCTAGGGTCACAACAGACTTGACGAAGTTTGAGCAGCGCGTCCAAAACAGTAATATGCGATGAGCCTATACCCTTCTGAGAGACTGCCTCTTTGACTCTCTTTTCCATCATCACACGGATAGATTCATAAAGCCTTGATTGGCTACTTCCAAACTGTGTATATTTGATGATTTCTGATTTGGCTGGTAGTTCGTGGGCTACCACCTCTTTGGTTCGTCGTATCATAAAGGGCTTGACTCTTTTGTTTAGTAGGATTTGTCTCTTTTGGTTATGCTCTTTCTCTATGGGTAGCTGGTAGTAGTCTCTAAAGAACTTCATATCACTCAAAAACCCTGGCATCAAAAAGCTAAAGATACTCCACAACTCACCCAAATGGTTCTCTATAGGTGTACCACTCAGAGCCAATCTATAATCACCATTGAGCTGTTTAATGCCCTTGGTCATCTTGGCAGTTGGATTTTTGATCTTTTGGGCTTCATCAAGTATAATATAGTAAAACTTCTCTTTGTCAAACAGCTCTTGGTCTCTAGGGATTAGAGAGTAGGTGGTAAGCAGGATATTAAACTCTCCTATATGTTCAAATCGCTCATGCCTATCTGCTCCATGTAGAGAGACTACAGTGAGATTTGGTGTAAACTTATGGATCTCATTTTTCCAATTAGCGATCAATGAAGTAGGCATAATAATAAGCGATGGTTTATCTAGTTTGCCATCCTCTTTGAGGCGTGAGAGATGAGCCAAGGTCT
>QMKU01000265.1 GCA_003646525.1 Campylobacterota bacterium | reverse complement strand
TAAGTGCCACCCCTTCATACTCATGCCCTATTGCCCGAATCCGTCCCTCCTCATCCATAGTCGTTGTTGTTGCTTTGCCCAAATCATGACAGAGTATGGCAAAAAGATATTTGAGATTTTGTTTTTGATCTTTGCCCAGTAGTGCCACCATAGCATCTATGCTCATTAGCGTATGCACCCATACATCACCCTCGGGATGCCACTGGGGCGACTGTGGCAAAGATACGAGTGCTTCAAGCTCCGGAAAATATTGCAAGATACCCAAGCTACGCATCAGTTCAAACCCTACGGATGGTTTCGGTGACTGCAACAAGAGTTTTTTCCACTCGATATAAATACGCTCATGAGCCAACTGCTCTAACATACCAGATGCTACCATCTTGCGACACAAGAAAAAAGTCTCCTCCGCCAAATCATATCCAAATCTGGCACAAAACTGCACTGCCCGATAGACCCGTAATGGATCTTCTACAAAAGTCTGCTTATCAATATGTCTCAAGGTTTGCTGCTCCATATCACGGATACCATCAAAAGGATCCAAAAATATCTGTTTCTGAAGATCGTAACCCATGGCATTTAGTGTAAAATCACGCCGTCTTGCTGCCTCCAAAAACCCCATAGCACCATCAACTCTCACAGCAAAGCCACGATGCCCATCTCCCTCTTTTTCTTCCCTGCGCGGAAAAGAGAAATCATACTCTTCGCCCTCGTGCTGAAACTTCAATACCCCAAAACTTTTACCAACAAAATTGACTGAACCATAATCCTCCAAAATCTGCACCAAGAGATCCATATCTTCTAGACCATAGACTTCCACATCATAATCTTTCACAGGGAGTTTCAGAAAATGATCACGAACACAACCACCTACTACAATTGCTGTAGCATTTTGCTCTTGTAACCTATTTGATATAGTGTGGAGGATATCAGGTAAATACATCATCGACCCATATGACTAAATGTCATTATTTTTCCTTAATATTTTTTAAATAATATGGCAGATTGTATCATAAAAGTTAGCCATAATAAAATATATTTACTCATATAAAATGAAATGAAATGAAAACAAAAAATTAATCTATTCTTAACTACTTGATTTGTAAAATCGCTTTTTGTAAGTTATTTATTTTTTGGGCAAACACTTTCAAAATAGTATAAAAACTCTTGACATTCGCACATATGTTCGCTACAATACGAACATATGTGCATATACAGGATTTTAAATGAATGGGCTTGGCAGGAGAAAAAAGAGTAGGAATATCGATGCAGACCATAGCAAGGTTTGCTTCAAGCCCTGCGGTATCAGAGGGCATTTGCTTGAAAAAGTAATCATTGACGAGGATGAGATGGAGGCTATACGATTGGCTGACTTCGAATCACTGTATCAGCAGGAGTGTGCAGACAAGATGGGCATATCGAGAACAACTTTTTCGAGGCTTGTCGAGTCTGCTAGAAAAAAGATAGCTGATGCGCTACTCAATCAAAAAGCCATCAGTATAGACAAAAGAGAAGAGAAGGATAAAAAATGAGAAATCAAGGTAGAGGTGCAGGAAGAGGCATGGGTAGCGGCATAGGAAGAGGACGCGGTCAAGGTTTGGAAAACAGTCAAGAGCAGAGAGGTCAAGGGCGTGGTCAGGGTCAAGGTAGTGGCAGAGGAAGAGGTATAGGGCTCAGAAATGGAGAAGGTGCAGGAGTGGGTCGCGGTAGAGCTATGCGAAACGATCAAGCCTGCCAGGGTAACGGCGAAGGATATGGTCGCGGTCAAGGTCGAGGAAAAGCACACAATCGAACCTTTGAAAATAATAATTAGATGAAGATAACCATCGCAAGTGGGAAAGGGGGAACAGGGAAAACGACCCTCTCTACCAACTTGACATCCTATTTGGCAAGTTTGGGTGAAAAAGTGGTATTGGCTGACTTGGATGTAGAAGAGCCAAACTCTGCTCTTTTTTTTAATGCCACCCCAAAAGCAGAACAGGTCAGTCACAAAATGGTACCTCAATGGGAAAAAGCAGACTGCACCTATTGCGGTAATTGCGCTGATGTATGCAACTTCAATGCTATTGTGGCACTGAGTGATGAGATTTTGGTCTATCCTGAATTGTGTCACAGCTGTTATGCATGTAGTGAACTTTGCCCTACTGATTCACTCCCCATGACTCCCAAGCGCATTGGTGAAATCAAAGCTTTTTCTGCGAATGGTTTTGATCTGGTTGAGGGTCGATTGGATTTGGGTCAAGAGATGGCAGTGCCATTGATCGCCCAAACTATCAAATATGTGGATGAAAACTTTGAGAATCATTTGAAAATCTTGGATGCTCCCCCTGGAACAAGCTGTCCAGTGATAGAGGCGAGTCGCGGTAGTGATTATGTGATATTGGTCACAGAGTCAACACCTTTTGGGCTCAATGATTTGACTCTAGCTGTTGAAACTATGAGGGTATTGAAGCAAAAATTTGGCGTGATTATCAACAGATATGGTATTGGCGACAGCGGTGTTGAGACCTATTGCCAAAAAGAGGATATCCCTATCATTACCAAAATTCAAAATGATAGAAAAGTGGCAGAACTCTATTCAAACGGAGAACTTGTTTACCCTAAAATCGAGCATTTCAAAAATGCCTTAGATGATATTATTGACTTTATAAAGGAGCTCGGATGAGAGAAGTTGTTGTCATCTCAGGCAAAGGTGGAACGGGCAAGACTTCACTCTCTGCTTCGTTTGCTTATCTTGAAGGGGCAAATGCCATGGTGAGCGACTGTGATGTGGATGCGGCCAATATGCATCTACTTTTGGGCGCGAATTTCAAAAACCAAAGTGACTTTTTTAGTGGTGAAGTAGCCGTCATAGATGAAGATAGGTGTATAAATTGCGGTGATTGTTTTGAAGCTTGCAAATTTGATGCTATTACACCGATGGATGATTTTCACACAGTTGATCCCATCTCTTGCGAGGGGTGTTGGTACTGTTTTAGAGTTTGTGAACATGACTCTATCATTATGCAGACACAAAAAGCAGGCGACATCTTCGTCTCTGATATAAAAAATGGCTCAAAAATGGTACATGCCAAGCTAGGCTTTGCGGCTGAAAACTCTGGCAAATTGGTAGCAAAAGTCAAACAAGAATCCAAGATGTTGGCACTCAAAGAGGACAAAGGATTTGTGGTCACCGATGGAAGCCCTGGGATCGGATGTCCTGTTATCTCTTCTTTGAGTGGGGCAAGCTTGGTAGTACTAGTGACCGAAGCGACTATCTCAGGACTTCATGACCTCAGGAGAGTACAAAAGCTGGTCAAAACATTTAACTATCAAGCTGTTTGTATCATCAATAAATATGATTTGAATGAAGCAATGAC
>QMKU01000264.1 GCA_003646525.1 Campylobacterota bacterium | reverse complement strand
CTAATGAAAATGCGAAAGACCTTGAGATCTTTAAGGGACTATTGAATAAAGATGAAAATACAATGATAAATGAAGCACTAAAACTCTATTTTATAGAGGAGGGTGAAAAACTACAGGATATCAATAACTCCCAGACAAATCTAAGCTATGATGAGTTTTGGGGTGGCGTAGATATATAGCATCATATATCCTTGGGGTAGCCTTATCTCAATGCCAATGAAATAAGGAATTAATGTAGGGGCAAATCCCTATGTGGTTGCCCTAATTAGGGTAGCCACATAGGGCTACCCCTACAAGTTTTATTCAAAAAAAGCTTATTGCCTTCTCTTGGGAATTGTATAAAAACAAAAGGAACTATTTGATGAACAAAAATAACTTCACCTTAGTACTTTCAGGTGGTGGGGCTTTAGGAATCGCTCATTTGGGTGTACTACATGATCTTGAGAAAAAAGGTATGATTCCTAGTGAGATCGTAGGTACAAGTATGGGTGGTATTATTGGGGCTTGTCTAGCTATTGGTATGAGTGAAAAGGAGATATATGAAGAGATCAAGAGTTTCACAGGTATTTTTAATTGGATAAAGTTCTCATTTTCGGGTAATGCAGTAGTAGACAATGATAAGATTGCGAAAATTTTTGACACTATTTTCAAAGATAGAAAAATGGAAGATGCCAATATTCCCCTCAAGCTTATCGCAACAAATCTACACAATGGTCACAAAAAGGTATTTACTGCAGATGATGATGTCTATATCAAAGATGCTGTACTCTCTACGATGGCAATACCAGGTATTTTTGAAGAACATATCATCGGAGGAGAAACCTATGGAGATGGATTTTTGTGTGAAAATCTTGGTGTCAATGAGGCCAAATCCGATACTATTCTTGCTGTAGATGTCCTAGGTAATCACTCTTTTGAAAAGGCTATGCCCGATAACTTTTTCAAAACTTCCAATGTTTTAGAGATGTTTGAGAGATCTATCAGGCTCCTGATCTATAATCAAACCAGAACAAGCCTCGCTAACTTGAATAAAACAATCCAACTTATAGAACCAGAAACAAAAGAGTATAAAACATTTCAGTTTCACAAAGATAAAGAACTACGCGCTTTAGGTCTGGGTCTACTATCGCGTCAACTAAATATCAATTCATTATAAGGATAGCAGAATGAGAGTATGGCAGTACAAAGAGGAAAAAGAGACACATCTTCTGGTTAAGTTCTACAAAGAAGATCATGGCGAAGGTGAATTTTTGGGTGATCTGGATGAAAAGAGTATAAGAAAAATGATTTTGGATATAAAACCTGAGATCAATATCGATCAAGCATTTGGTACTTTGAATTATTTTGGGTTATTGCCTATTTTGGTGCTCAAAGATCAAGGAAGTTCTAAACAGTAGATGGGGAAAAATGGGCAGATTTCTCTGCCCATTAATAGTCTTAGAGACCAGTAACATTCTCAGCTTGTAAGCCTTTTTCGCCTTTGCTAATCTCAAAAGTAACTTTTTGACCATCATTGAGAGAAACACGGTCATAACCGTTATTGTTAATTTGACGATAGTGTACGAATACATCATCTCCGCCATTTTCTTGTTCGATAAAACCGAAACCTTTTTCACTGTTGAACCATTTTACAGTTCCATTTACTAATTCTGCCATTGCAATTCCTTTGGTTGTATATACACTTCATCGCTGAATGTGCTCAAAATATAATCGTGGAGTGTTCTTTCGGGAGGATGATACTTGTAAACTAAAGGTCAGCAATAAAAATCAAGCCTATGATGAAACTCTAAATCATCTTTCAATATGATTATTATAGCTGAATAGTTAAGTAATAGCAAATTATTTGTACGGAAATATTTAAAAATAGCATTATATTTGCAATTTTTTATACTGAACTACTCATGAGGAACCTCCCAAGAGCAAAAATCCTGCGCCATTTGGGTAGTTTTGTTCTTGGGAGGTTCCTGAGACAATCCAATTAGAGACAAAATCCTGTGCTATGTTGGTATATTCGTTCTTGTGAACTGTAAAACTACTCTTGATACTGCATTTGAAACCATTGATAATATCCAGCCGCAGCAATAAAGCCCATACCCAAAACTATGGTGATAGTTTCGAGACTCAAGCCCCAGTCGGAGCCATATCCGATGAAGAGGGCAACGAGGACATTGGATAGCATGAAAAACATATCATTGTATGAGATGATACGACCCATAAATTTGGGATCGATCTCCTCTTGGATGAGTAGATAAGTGTAAGACCAGAGTGTTGTAGTGAGGAGACCTGCTGCAAAGAGTCCTATCAAGCCCAAGTAGAAGTCAAACTGTAGTTGTGACCAGAGGATGATTGATACTCCTTCGAGGATGAAAAAGTAGTGCAGTGTTTTTTTGTGGATGATCTTGCTTATAAAGAAAGGTCCTATTGTCAGGGCAAGTGCTCTTGTCGCATTCATCCAGCCTATTGCCAGAGGAACTGCAATGATCTCTTTGTAAGTAAAATCAGCCAGAAGTGTGACTAATGCATCAAAGCTAGTGAGTCCCAGCGCGGCGTGCAACAGTACCAGATGGACGATCTTGCGGTGAGAAATAAAATAGTGAAATCCCTCCTTGAGCATGATCCAATTGGAGTGATGATGCTGTTTTTCTTCTAGGGAGAGTTGGAGTCCGATCAAGACGAAAAGTGCAACAGTATAGAGTAGGGCATCAACCATAAATGCCGTATCAAAACCCATATAGTATGTCGCAAGCCCACCCACTGCCATCCCTGAAGCATAACAGAACGACCAGATGATAGAGTGTATTTCATTGGTATTTTTGAGCATTTGACCTTTTAAAATCCTAGGAAAGAGAGACATCTCTGCTGAAAAAAGCATCGATGCAGCAGATGAGCGAATAAAGATAAGAATCATCAGTGCCCAGACATAAGCGAGAGAGTTTATAAGCATAAAAGAGAGTGTTGTGATGATCTCAATTATCAAAAGTGTCATCATTAGTTTTTTAAAAGGGATACGATCAATTACGATGCCGATAATTGGAGCTAGTACTACGGCAGGGAGCATTCCCATCGCTGCGACAAGGGCAATTGTGATGGCATCTGCATCATAGGAGACCAACATAGAGAAGATGGCAACCTGAGAAAACCAAGTACCAAAATAGGAGATAAGCTGGATCAATGAGAGTCTAGCAATGACAGGATGCTTCAGTGTCTCTAAGTAACCTATAGTGTCCGAATCTCTAATCATTTGATTCGTCGATCATCGAGTAAGGGATCATTTTTTCTTCGAGTAGATTTATATAGAGTTGAAAAGCTTCTTTTGCCTCATCGTCATCATGGGAGGCGACCGAAATAGAGACTCTCCATTCATCACTATAGAGTTT
>QMKU01000263.1 GCA_003646525.1 Campylobacterota bacterium | reverse complement strand
GCATCGGGCGATATCACTGACTAGTACAAAAGGAGTAGATACATTTGCGAGAGCATTGCTCAGAGAGGCTTGTCGAGTGTTGCCGCCCTCTAAATAGTAGTAATCAGCAAACTTTTGCATCAAATGACACTCTGCCTTGGATGAGACAATGAGCACTCGATCAAAGTCGTAAAGCACAGAAAATCTATCTGCTACCTGTAGCCATAATGGTCTGTCCGCACTATAAAGCCACTGTTTTTTGGGCTCCATTTCAAATCGCGTCGCAGTACCTGCTCCTAGGAGTATTAATGTTATATCAGACAATCAAAAATCTCCTTATATCCTCGGGGTAGCCTTGCATCCCCAAAAATGTAACGAAAGTATACACATTAATACTTGTGATAATCTTGCAAAACTTGAAAACATGGGAGAATATGTAAAATATTACTATCCAAATAAGATATATTTCATCCGAAATAACTATTTTTTCATATTAAGGGTGTCCTTAATTTAAGATTCAATTGGTATAACTCCAATATGAAGGATGAAAAATGAGAGCTGAATGGCTAGAAAAACGACAAAAAGATGAAGTAAGAACTCAAATGTATTATGCCAAGCAAGGTATCATTACTGAAGAGATGGCATATGTGGCTAAGGTGGAAAAGATTGATCCTGAGCTGTTGAGGTCTGAGATTGCTAGGGGACGATGTATCATTCCTGCCAATGTCAACCACTCTCATCAGGTACCCATGGCTATCGGAATGGTTTCGACCTGCAAAATCAATGCCAATATCGGATCTTCTGCATTGGCATCTGATGTAGAGGGTGAGATCGAAAAAGTCGATGTGTGTCTAAAATATGGTGCAGATACGATCATGGATCTCAGTACAGGCGGAGACCTTGACAAGATCAGAGCTGCAGTCATCGAGCACTCGACTGTGCCGATCGGTACGGTACCAATGTATCAGATACTTCACGATTGCAATGATAAAATCGAAGACTTGACGATCGAATCGATGCTAAATGTGTTGCAAAAACAGGCAGAACAAGGCGTGAGCTATTTCACTATTCACGCGGGATTCTTATTGCGCTTCATGCCGCATGTTGCCAAGCGAAAGATGGGAATCGTCTCTCGTGGAGGATCTCTGATGGCGGCGTGGATGATGCATTACCACAAGGAAAATCCTTTCTTTGATGCTTATGATCAGATATTGGATATCTGTCGCAAATATGATGTGGCACTTTCACTCGGGGATAGTCTCAGACCAGGATGTCTCTATGATGCGAGTGATGATGCACAGCTTTCTGAGCTAAAAGTTCTGGGTGAATTGACGCTGAGAGCTTGGGAGAAAGATGTGCAAGTGATGATCGAAGGTCCAGGACATGTTCCTCTCAATCAAGTAGAGCGCAATATGAAACTAGAGCGCGAATATTGTCACGAGGCTCCTTTTTATATCTTGGGACCGTTAGTGACAGATATCGCAGCAGGGTATGATCATATATCTTCTGCGATTGGTGCAGCCGTCGGTGGATGGCATGGTGCAAGTATGCTCTGCTATGTCACACCCAAAGAGCATTTGGGCTTGCCTGATGCGGCGGATGTCCGAGAAGGGATCATCGCCTACAAGATAGCAGCTCATGCCGCCGATATCGCCCGTGGTCGTCCAGATGCGCAAAAGATTGATGACGAGATGAGTGATGCTCGTTATGGTTTTGACTGGAATAAGCAGTTTGAACTCTGTCTCGATCCTGATCGCGCCAAAGAGTACCATGATGAAACACTACCACAAGATGTGTTCAAGGAAGCGGAGTTTTGTTCGATGTGTGGACCGAAGTTTTGTGCATACAAGATCACACAAAGTATCGTCGAAGAGCATGGCGAAGCGATGGAAAATGAACCACAGTAAACAGCAAATAGATAATACCAAATAAAATTCAGGAGAACAAATGACAAACGAACAAGTACTAGAGGCATTGAAAAGTGTTACTTACCCAGGATTTACAAAAGATATTGTAACTTTCGGATTTGTAAAAGATGTAGAGATAGATGGAGAGAGAGTAGCACTGAGTGTGGATATTACATCAAGTGCGGATGAAGTGAAGTTACAACTAGTCAAAGAGATCGAAACGGAACTTCAGAAGCTTGGGTTCAAAGAGATCACAGCAAATATTATCCAGCCAAAAGCTCCGAGAGAGATGAGTAATTCCATGAGTGGTAAAAACATTGCACCACAAGTTAAAAGTTTTGTGATGGTAAGTTCTGGCAAGGGTGGCGTGGGCAAATCAACAACTGCTGTCAACCTAGCTGTTGCGATGGCAATGCAGGGTAAAAAGGTCGGTCTTCTCGATGCTGACATCTATGGACCCAATATTCCCCGTATGATGGGTGTCAGTGATCAAAAACCTGAAATTCAAGGTAATAAAGTGATGCCGATGAAAGCTTATGGTGTTGAAGTCATGTCTATGGGTTCACTAATGGAGCCGGGACAATCTCTGATCTGGAGAGGTGCGATGATCATGAAAGCGATCGAGCAGTTCTTGAGAGATATTCTCTGGTCTGAACTCGATGTACTCGTGATCGATATGCCTCCTGGAACAGGTGATGCACAGTTGACATTGGCTCAGTCTGTACCAGTTACAGCTGGTGTCACGGTGACAACTCCTCAGGAAGTTTCCCTAGATGACAGTAGAAGATCATTGGATATGTTCCAAAAGCTTCACATCCCTACGGCAGGGGTCATCGAAAATATGAGCGGATTTATCTGTCCTTCTTGTGATATAGAATCAGACATCTTCGGTATGGGGACGACAGCAGCAGTGGCTATAGAGTACGATACTGAGCTTATCGCTCGTATTCCTATAGAGCCTGCGATCAGAATCGGTGGAGATACTGGTATGCCAGTCACTTATCATCAGCCAGATAGTGAAACAGCCAAACGATATCAGGAAGCTGCGAGTAAACTCACGATATTTATCGACAAAGTCAATGCAGAGGGTGGTGCTGACAACCAGTCCATCCAGCCTACTACAGCTCCAGGTGTCAGTGCTTGTAGTACAGCTGGAGCTGCTCAAACAGCACCAGAAGCATCAGGCAGTAGTTGTAGCCGTCATTAAGAAATAACTACCAAATCTAAATATTTTTCTCGTTCCCACCATCTTGGTGGGAATGTATAACAGATGGTGCGTTAGCAAACACCCCTATAGAACCTCTCATAAATAAAAATTATCAACAAAATATCAACGCTCTGTAGAGTGGGTTTACTAACCCACCAAATGAGTTTGCTAGTTCAACAGCTCCAGCTGTGAACTCTCTATTGGAGTGGATGTAGCAAAAATGGTAGGGGTCTGGTGATTTGTGATGCGTGAAGCGTAGCGAATGCATCATGAATCACCTGACCTCGGCT
>QMKU01000262.1 GCA_003646525.1 Campylobacterota bacterium | reverse complement strand
CTGGTGATGAGTATGAGAAATTGATTTATGGGCCATGTTTTTTGCATTATTATCTATCCTAGAAAGTTATATAATTATTATAGCAGTTTCCTGAATATATGTCTATCCCATTTGCGTAATTTTATAATTACTTGGATTAGAGCTGGCAAGTAACAGAAAAGCGAAAGATATGTCTAAGATCATTACACATCAGTAATATAGACTGCATAGGGTGGGATTTTCCACCTGCTATCATTCTTTGTCAGCCGAGGTCAGGTGATTCATGATGCATTCACTACGCTTCACGCATCACAAATCACCAGACCCCTACCATTCTGCACAGTCCAAAAATAGGAAATAAGATATAAAGTAAATGGGCTATTTTTCGACAGGCTACACCCAGTGCCAATCCTGCCACCATACTACTTAGGAAGCCGCTGTTACAAATAGCCCTCGATCGGCAAAAGAGACATAATATCTGTCCCTAGCCGTTTGAAAAAACTTGTTTGTGGTCTTTCATGATAGATGGTCTTTTTGCCGTTTTCCAGCGTTGTCCAAATAGGACCAAACCCTGCATTTGGGCGTGCACCCCAGGAGAGTTTGTAGACATTGTTCAGATTTAACACTTTGTCCAAAATACTTTGCTCTTTAGTTGTTAGTTTTTTGGAAGTGATGACCATAAGCAACTCAGTGTTGAGTTTGCTGGAGCGTGGATCCATATTGGCAGAACCTATGGCGAGTCGTTTCTGGTCTATGAGTGTCATCTTGGTATGCAAAGATAATTTTGGTATCTTTTTCAAATGTTTTTTCCTTGACACCTCAGCGAAACTGTTGGTTTTCAACTCATACAGATTTATGCCCATCCCAAGCAGTCTCTTTATATACTTCTGATAGCCTGCATACACAGGAGATACATCAGTAGATGCCAAAGAGTTTGTGACGATATCTATCTCTATGCCCTTTTTGCGCAACTGTTTCATTCGTTTCATCATCTCATCACTGGGGATGAAATAAGGAGAGATGATCGTCACACTGGACTTTGCGCCTTTTATATTTTTGCGCAGCTGTGCGGCGATGTGTGTACTGATATTATTTTCATCTGATGCAACTTTACTTGGTGTATCGTAGTAAAAGTCAACCTCTTTTGCTACCGTAAATTGAAGCTTACGGCCTTTGACTTTTTCCATAAAAACAGATTTTGAGACTGCTCTACCCAAGCGGGTCTGTTTAAATCTTTTCAACTCCTTATCTAGCGCCGGGGAGAGTTTTTGTTCAAAATCTTTGTAACTACTGCCACTTGTACCCACGACTTCAGATGAAGGCAGCACCTGCTCACTGTTCCAGTAAATATCAAAAGCATGTGAAATCTCGGGAACGACTGCACCGATACATAAGATATCATAGTCGAGGAAAATCGCTTCGGTTCTCGCAGCGAAATAGACATCCCCAATATTTCTACCACCCATGATCGCTGTGTATCCATCAGCAATGAGCGATTTGTTGTGCATTCGTTTGCCCAGGGTATCTACATTGAAGAGCAGTGCAAGATTACGGAAAGAGGTTCTCAGCTTATTGGGGTTAAAAAGCCTCAGTTCTACATTGGGATGGAGTACAAGTTTTTGCAATATGCTATCTTTACCTGTTGTTCCAAGATCATCAAGCAGCATGCGTATCTTTACGCCTCTTTGTGCTGCCAAAAGAAGATGTGCCGTAAAGACTCTGCCTATGCTGTCATCATCATAGATATAGTACTGCACATCCAAGCTTCGCTTTGCGTTATCTATGAGGAAAAATCTCGCTGCAAGTGCATCGGCAGGCATAGGAAGAGAGTAAAAGGCAGAGTGCTTTGCAAGATTTCCGTCTGTTTTATGCAGATACCTTTTCAGGGGAATATTTCCTTTTGCTACCTGAGTTACAGAGGGTTTTTTTGTTGCAGGTACAGGAGTTGAGCTACTGCACCCTGCCAACAAGCTCACGAGACCGATCAAATAGAGATACTTTAGCAAGATGGATGGCATATTCGATACTATTCTAGTCATTTTTATCCTTTGAGTTAGTCTTAGGAAGCTCCCAAAAACAATTCTACCCACCTAACTTGTCCTTTTGCTCCTAGTCACATTCTCTCAATCGTCGCATAGAATAGCTATGCTCCTCTTAAGAAAATGCGACTAGAAACAAAAATCCTGCGTTATTTGGGTAGAATTGTTCTTGGGAGTTTCCTTAATCATAAATTAATCCCTGACTTGTTTTTCATTAAATCTTTTTTGCTTGCATAGGAGAAAGTAAATGTTGCACCAAATAGAAATATAATGGAAGCATAATATACCCAAAGCATCAATATCAATAAACTTCCCGCAGCATCATAAAGATCAACGATCTGGTTGTTGCTGATCAATAATGCAATCAAGCCTTTGCCTGTTACAAATAAAATAGAAGTCCATCCTGCACCAAAAAATACAATGGACCACTTTAGTCTAATATCAGGTAAATAGCGAAAATAAAGTGCAAAAATAAGTGTTGTGGCAAGAAAATCTAAAAGAAATTTATCAAAAAGTAAGAAGTATTCAGACCATTTACCTAGCCAATCAAATAAATAAGTACTAAGAGTAGAGAGCATGACATCCAAAGTCAATGAAACAAGAAGGGAGAAAGAGACACCTATCAAAAGTGCAAAAGCAATAAGACGCAGGCGAAGTAGCCTCCAAATATTTTTGCCCAAAGAAGAGGATGTTTCTGTCTTGTCTATCGCATTGAGTGCGGTTCTCATGGCATCAAATACAGTTGTCGCAAAAAAGAGAAGTATACCTATAGCTATGGCGGTAGAGAGCCATGTAGGACCCTCTATACTCATCTGTTGTATGGTTGACATAATTTGATCAGAAGATTGTTTCCCGATTAATTCTGTGACTTTTCCAAACATAGCTTCATGTACAGCATCTTCTCTATAGAACTGTGCAGCAGTCCAAAGTACGATGAGTAGCATAGAAGGCAAAGAAAAAACAGTGTAGTAAGATATTGCTGCTGCATGTGTCAACATATCCTTATCGGTAAAGCTGATAATAGATTCTCTTAGTAGCTTCCAGTAAATAATGATTTTACGATGCAAATAAATCCTTTTATTATAAATATCTATCCTAAAAGTGAAAAGATACAAATCTATAATTATTTTATACTCTCAAGCACCTCTCCCAAGATGTCTCCATTGGCTCCAGAAGGAGATTTGGCATTAATAATAGCTGAAAGTGTTGGTGCAATATCATTAGGCTTCACAGCTCTATATATCTGCTTTCCTTTTAAACCATTTCCTGCAAAAATGATAGGTACAAAAGTATCATATCTCCAAGGTCCACCATGGTTAGATGCCATAATAGCACCACCATCCGTATCATTTGCAAAACAGTGTGGT
>QMKU01000261.1 GCA_003646525.1 Campylobacterota bacterium | reverse complement strand
ACAGTTCAAGTCGTAGACAAAAAAACAAAAGAGATATTAACCATCATCCTACCCAAGCAGACAATTCAAAATATATCACTAACAGAGTCTTTGGGCGGAATACTATCTAGCTCCAAACCTACCAAAAAATATCATAATGTAAATGAGATGATAGATGATGCCCATATGGCAGAGATAAGTGATAAGTATGGCAAATAGAGTTTTGCTAGATGCCAATGAATTGATACGATTTTTGACAAATAAGCAGAGGAAGCAGAGGGGTCTGGTGATGCTAATGCTATATTTTTACTGATTCTCACAGATAAGCTCTATACTTAACAATAAACTTCTTGCAAAACTCAATGAAATAGTATATTGTCTAGTGTACATCATCTTTGTATTTGTATCTTTTTGAATTAGCCAAGGATGGTCCTGCAAAGCTACAAACTCAAATCTAATGCACACTAAAATATGGACTATCTAAAAAGTTGAGAATGTGACCCCATACGAATCAAATTCAGGGTCTTATCAGCGATAAAATAGATGACTAGCAAATCTCCACTAAATATGAAACTCTCTACAGTCTTGGTACTCTCCTCTCAGTGGATGATCCAAAGCCTCTGGTGGTAGAGGTTTGACTTCTATCAGTTTAGACAAATAGACAATATATTTTGAGAAGTGTTGGTCGCTCAGTTTTGCCGTTCTGAGTTCTTTGATAAAAAGTTTATGTCGCTTGCCTCCATATTGACTCCTTGGCGTGCATCTTCTATAGCTTGTTTGGTCTTATCATTGGGGATTTTGACTTCAAAGGGCAGACCTTTTTGTAGAGCTACTTGACTCAAAAAGATATTGACAGCCTCGCCCATTGTCAAACCTAGTTCTTTAAATACTTTCTTGGCTTTCTCTTTGACCTCTCTATCTAATTTCATACTTGTTGTCTCTTTTGCTGATATAACCATAACCAACTCCTTGTATACTACTTTAGTATTATTTTATCTGTTTTGGGGAAATAAATCAATAGGGGTCTTTATCTCCTCTTGTTCCTCCAAACCACTCTACCCTTTTGAATTATATAACTTGGTGACATATTGACACTATGATAGATAGTAGTTCCATATTTTCGGCTGTAGTATTGCAGAAGAAGTCGCTGTAAAGTGGGCTCTATCGAGGGGGTAAACCAGCCGTTATTGCTCATCACGATCATCTTTTTTGGACTACCGATATAGAGTTGTTCGCTACATGACTCATAGCAGATAGCATTACGGTATGTTTCATTGCCTAGCGTATAGTCGATGATGACGGAGCTCGCCTCATAGTCAACCGCATCATCATAGAAGATCTTGTTAACCCACTCTCCTAGCCAGTCGGGGAGAGGATTTCGTTCACCGAAGGGTACGAGGACAATTTTGTCAGTGACTTTTACCTTGCCTTGATGGAATATGTAGGCTGAATTGCGTGGTACGCCCTCATCCCACTTCAGTGCCCCTAGAACAATAGAAATTTTTTTGGACATCTCTTTGAGCTGTGTCAGAAGAGGTTCATTTTTGTTGAGAAAAATTGGTAGGACTGATTCAGGAAATATGATAAGCTTTTTTTTGGAGTGTAGAGCAGTATCAATTTCTTGCATGACTAGATCTATTTGCCTGTCAAGAAGCTTTGGATTCCATTTGTTCTCGACGGAGATATCTGTGGTGATCAATTTGATAGCATGGAGCTCACTTAAATTCTGTGTAGGTTCTGGTAGGGGCTGATACGCAAAAATAATAGCAAAAAGAAAGAGGAGATTTTGTTTTAAAATCGTCATCAAGATAGCCATCAAAACAATAAAGAGCTGCCATTTTTCAATCCCAATATAACTCTCCACAAACATAAGCTCAGGTTTGAACCAGTCAAAGCCAAAAGGGTGGATAGTACTTGCGACCAATAAAAAAAGTGCCTTGATCCAGATAGAGGGTAGGTGAAATCTTGCCTCAATGAAGTGGGAGAGTATGGCAGCCACTCCAAATATAATGGCATAGAGCAGACCCATCAAAAAAATACCAATAGGCATAGCCCAAGGGAAGCCATAGAATCTGAAGCTCATCATAATCCACCAAAACCAGAAGAGACCAATGAAGAAACCAAAGAGAATCCATACTTTGCTCTCACCTAGGAGCAAGAGGTAGAGTGCCAAAATAGCGAGGATAGTGTTGGGCAGGGGGTGAGACCAACCTATCCACGCAAGATAGAGAAAGAGAGAAGCCAAAAGTGCAGCAAAAAAGCCTCTTGTTAGCTGAAAAGTGGTAATATATCCGCTTATTTTAAATCTATTACCCACAAAGGATTCCTATGGAAGCAGGAGTAGCTCAATTTCTCCCCCTCGTTATTTTATTTGCGATTTTTTACTTTTTGATCATCAGACCACAGCAAAAACAGCAAAAAGCGCATCGTGAGATGCTTGAAAGCCTAACAAAAGGCGATAAGATCGTGACAACAGGCGGCTTGATGGCTGAGATCATCAAGACTGAAGAGGATTTTATCAAAATCAAATTAAATGAATCTGTCATTGTCAAATTAGACAGAGCATTTGTGAGCAAAAAGGTTGAAATCGGAAATGAAAACGCTTAATTACCGTATTGTAATTTTTGCTTTTGCATTAATTTTTGGAGTGGTTTTTTCCATCCCCTCTCTGACACAGAGCGAAAGTGGCAGGAAGATCACGCTAGGACTCGATCTTCAGGGTGGTTTGCATATGCTACTTGGAGTCAAGACTGAAGAGGCAGTTGTGTCTCGTATCAAATCGATCGCGGCTTCTCTGAAATATATACTTGAAGAACAAGAGATTATTTTTGATGAGCTGAAGATCGACGAAGAGAGTGTGAAGTTTGAACTACTTGACGATGAAGATGTTGCCAAAGTCGGCAAACTGATCTCGGAAGGGCTCAAAGGCACAGTTTTGACAAACAGTGTATGAATTTTACACTGGATATTACAGCAGAAGAGGCTGAACGAACCAAGAAAGATGCCATTTCACAAGCTGTCGATACGATCAGAAATCGTTTGGATCAGTTCGGTTTGGCAGAACCTACAGTAGCCAAGCAAGGTGAAGATAAGATCCTTGTAGAAGTTCCAGGGATTAAGACACCAGAGCAGGAGCAGCGAATCCGTGAATTGATCGCTAGAGCGGCACACTTGCAGATGATGGCAGTAGATGAAGATCGTGCGGCTAGAGTGATGACAATGAGCCCTGCTGAAGCCAAACAGTTTGGTGATGTGATCTTGTCTGATATCAAAACAGCAGAGAAGTATCTTCTTCGAGAGATTCCTATCCTAGATGGATCTATGTTGACAGATGCCAAAGTTGGTTTTGATCAAAATAACCAACCAGTTATCAATTTTGTCCTCAATGGTCAAGGTGGACGCATCTT
>QMKU01000260.1 GCA_003646525.1 Campylobacterota bacterium | reverse complement strand
CTACGTCTCCCAATATTTCGTTAAATGAAAATCGTTTTCCTTTTGGGATAATCGTTCCATTAAATTTATTGGCTCCCACTCGAATATTTGTGCGACGTGCATAGGACGATCCTGCGAAATTGGATTCTCCTACAGCAATGATCTCTCGAATTCCTCGTTCTTGAAGTGCCTCGTCTATGGTAACAGAAGAAAATATCTTTCGTGCTGGCACACGTACATCCGCATGTTCTTGTATAATAGCCGTATCAAGAAGGGAGATAAGTCGATCCATATTTATTTCATATCCATCATGTGGGGTTCCCTCGAAATGAATATCATTCCCCTCTAAAGAAATAATTACTGATGATTGTTTTGGCGCACGAACAATCGACATTTCCGAAAGTGTAGCACGAAGATTTTCGGGAGAAATTCGTGTCACAAATTCCGTTTCAATATTAAGTAATGCCTCTGCTGGAGGAAGCTCCCCCTCAAGATTTAATGGAATTTTCATGTCCCCGACCCGGAGAAAATGTACTGGCGTTTGTTGCAATAATTCTGGCTGAAGTTGAAAATCAAGTGTAATTGCCCGATCATCAAAAATCAGTGTAATTGGTTTGGGAATTTCTGCAGCGACGCTTGTCGTTACAATGAGACACAAAAAAAACAGAAATTTCCAGGTCTTCATTTATTTGAAATACTGTAAAAATTCCTCTTGAGAAATTGTTTCTTTTTTAAGGAGGTCCGTTGCTATCTTTCGAAGAAGCGATTCGTTTTTCTTTAAAATATCTTCACATCTCTTTTCTGCTTCTTCTACAAGCGCCTGCACTTCTCGATCAATCTCACGTGCCGTCTCTTCTGAAAACTCTTTTTCTGTAAGATCGAATGCATTTTTTTGTCGTGTTTTTTCAGCAAATACCACTGGGCCCAAACTCTTCCCTCCCATTCCATAGGTCATAATCATTGCTCGTGCAATACGAGAAATCCGTTCCAAATCATTTGATGCTCCCGTCGTTGTTTGTCCAAAAATTATTTTCTCAGCTATTCGTCCTCCGTGTAAAGACACCATTTCGTCTTTCATTTTTTGCTCTGATTGCAGATACGTATCTTCTTCTGGCAAAAACCATGTCACTCCCAATGCGCTCCCACGAGATACAACTGAAATCTTGTGCACAGGATCACAGTTCTCTGTAAAATGTCCCGCAATAGCGTGCCCCACTTCATGTTGAGCAATAATTTGTTTTTCATTGTCAACAATCTTGCGACTTCGTCGTGCTGGCCCCATGGCAACCTTTTCTACTGACTCATCTAAATGTTTTTGTGAAATAACAGAAGCTCGTGATTTTACCGCCGCAATCGCTGCCTCATTCAAAACATTCTCTAAATCTGCTCCTGAAAAACCAACTGTTTTGCTCGAAATAGATTTTAATTCAATTTTTGGGTCAAATTTCTTATTTTTAGCATGGACTTCTAGAATCTGTAATCGTGCCTCCATATCCGGCAAATCAATATGCACACGACGATCAAATCGTCCTGGACGAAGTAACGCCTGGTCTAAAACATCCGGTCGATTCGTTGCGGCCAAAACGATCACATTTGTCCCGGGCTCAAATCCATCCATTTCTGTCAAAATCTGATTCAATGTTTGTTCTCGTTCATCATGTCCTCCTCCAGCTCCTTGTCCTCGCTTTTTTCCAATTGCGTCAATCTCATCAATAAAAACAAGACACGGCGCATTTCGTTTGGCTGTTTTAAATAAATCACGAACACGTGACGCTCCAACTCCGACAAACATTTCTACAAATTCTGATCCCGATACATTGAAAAAGGGGACTCCCGATTCTCCTGCAATAGCCCGTGCCAAAAGAGTTTTTCCTGTCCCCGGAGGGCCAACAAGCAATATCCCTTTCGGAATTTTTGCTCCCATCTTTTGATACTTTTTTGGATTTTTGAGAAAGTCGACAATCTCAGCCGTTTCTTCTTTTGCCTCTTGTGCTCCGGCTACATCGGAAAACTTTGTTTTATGTTTTTTAGCGTCATAGACCCGTGCTTTGGATTTTCCAAATCCGAATGGCCCCCCTTCTCCTCCTCCTGCTCCCCCTGCTTTTCGAAAAAGAAACATGAGCAACACAACAAGTAATAAAAGAGGAATCGCCCCAACAAGAAGATTCATCCAAAACTTAGAGCCAGTCGTATCGATAATTTCTACTTCGGTACGCTTCAAGGGGTCATTTAGCCCAAGGTCAATAATCGTTACCCCTGTTTCTTTTATTGATACATATTTGGCCCCGTCAAAAGCCTCTGCCTCTACTGTATTATCTTCGATTTTCACTGTTTTTAATTCATCTGCCTGATAGTGTTCAACTAATTCCGTAATGGTTATCTTTTTTGCTTTTTGGGGGAAAAGCGTAAATTCCGGTTTGGAAAAAAGCATAAACCCCGCTCCAATAAGCGCGATAAACATGAGGATTAAAAACGGATTTCGTTTTTTCGTATTTTTAGGTCGATATTTTTGCATACGGTTTGATAAAAATCATCTGTAGCTTACGCTGTATCGCAATTTTTTCAACCTTTCTGATAATCAGTAAAAAGAACGCCATCTAAATGATCTATTTCGTGTAATAAAATGCGCGCATCCCACTTTCCCATTTTACGCTCATGCCACTCGCCTTCTATGTCTTGCCATCGTGCTTGTATACGAGACGTGCGTGTAACTTTTTCAAAAACCCCCGGTAATGAAAGACAACCCTCTTCCATGGAAACATTTTTCGGAGACTTCCATGTAATTTCTGGATTAATCATCGGCACAACTTTTAATTCCCTTTTCTCTCCTACATGAAAAGTAACAACCACAATTCGACGAGTATCTCCCACCTGATTTGCTGCAAGTCCTACTCCACGAATTCCCGTTTCGGGATCTTCCATCTGCATTGTCTCAATCATTTCCGCAATAAATGATTTTAGTTCTGCATCAAAATCTGTCACCACTCTACAGTGAGTCCGAAGCACTTTATTTGTATCGCCTGTTTCAATTGCTAACATCTATATGTTTATAAAACTTTTTTAAAATACAGCAAATCATTTACCGGATATCCCCAAATACTCGTGAAGAAGCTGTTGTTTGTTGTGTAAGGACAATGTCTTCATCAGAAGTAATCCCGAACCCTCTCGGATTCCGAAGTTTTGTCGTGAGACGTAAAAAAACATGTGGCTGTACCTGTGCCTCATCAATACGATAATTTAAAAAAGGATCTCTATTGGGGCCTGGAATAAATTCAAAATCCACCACATCAATTGCTCTTGGAGAAATGCTTATTGCCTCGTTGCTTCTTACGCAAGTAAGCATGTCAAACGCTCCAATTGCCTGCTTCTCATCTGGAGCCTCCTTTGTGCCAAGATTAACCAAACACTTTTTATCAGTG
>QMKU01000259.1 GCA_003646525.1 Campylobacterota bacterium | reverse complement strand
GTGGGTTTTGGTTGGCATATAGTTTTCCTAAGGTTAGGCTTATTGTAAAACTCAAAATATATTTCTTGGAAGTGAGGTTTTAGCCGAGGTCAGGTGTCGACTATTTCATTCAGCTACGCTTCACAAAATACTCAACACTAGACCCCTAACATCTCTTTAGTTCCTTAGAAATTATATCTAGGTATCTTTGTATTATCTTCGATTACGATGGCAAAGGGATGGGGCTTCTCAAGCATCTTGATCGACTCTTTGGCATGATAGAGTGATTGGTCTGAATGAATTGTCAAAGTCTGATTACAATAATCAAAACTAATTTTTGCTTCATTGGCATTTTCATGTAGTAAGATACTGAGATTGTAAATAAAACTAAGAGATTTCATAGACTCTTTTTGAGGAAGTATCTCTTTGTAGGCTTGAAAGAGAGATTTGTTGAGCAGTGAATTGCCAAAAGTTCGCAGCAATAGGGAGATCAATATCATCTCTTTGTGACTAAAGCCATAATTGAGTTCCTGCATTGCAATATAAAATGCATGCTGACGAGACTTATATATCGTGAGTGTTTTTCCGATATTGGAGAGTTTGAGTGCCACATTTAATTCATCTGAATACTCCATAGACAATCCAAACTCTTTGTGACAGATCGTATAGAGTTCAGAAGAAATTTTAATACGATGAGTAGCCCTGGAATCTTTGGCAGTCAGATTATCAAAACGATCCAAAATATTTCTAATACTAGGATTGACACCCTTGGGAAATAGCAAGTTATTGTGTCGTAGCAAATCCTTGAGAAAAACACCTTCTCTCACACCCACTCCACTAGTGATCACCTCTTTGGCACCAATTTGCTCTAGTATCTCAAGAAAGATCAGTGCTCCACCTCTGATAGTATCAAATCGTTCTTGTTTGAGATTAAATCTACCTAATCCCTTGACACTCGATAGGGTGATCGCCGTGAGATAGTCGATCTCATCTTCAAGCCGATAACCAAATGCGTGTATCTTATCGAAAGAGTAATCAGAGTTTCTAAGTATACCTTTGCTCAGGGCTCTAGCGGTACCCCCTATTCCCACTGCGATAGGATATCTAAAAGATTGAGGCAATCGTTTCAACTCTTCTCTAATATAGTGCCTTGCCTTTTCGATAGATGCTTTATGATCAAAAAAAAGCTCTTTTATGCGAACAGTCCCGATATTTAGAGAACATGTCTCGATGATTTTTCCATCTCGTATGAGCGACATATCTGATGATCCTCCACCGATATCGATAGTGATCGCATCTATGATAGGAAGGAGATTATTCGCCGCAATAGCCCCTAGTTTTGCCTCCTCATTTCCATCTATTATTTTGATAGAGAGTTGAAGATTTTTTTGTATCCATTGGACAAATTCCCGTCCGTTTGGAGCATCTCTGAGTGCAGAAGTGGCAACACAGAGTATTTTGTTGACATGGTATTTTTTGGTTGTTTGAATGAATGATTCCAGTGCAAGGTAAGCGCGTTCTATACCTATGGATTGGAGATTGCCACCTTTGTCATAAGCACCCTCACCAATACGAACTTTGCTTTTTTGTTCACAAATTAGATGAAAACCAAAACGACTAGTCCGTTCGAAGATAACCAATCTTGCTGAGTTAGAACCAATGTCAATGATTGCGGTTCGTTTCGCCATTTGAGAGCCTTTTATTCTTCCTTCTGTAGCTGTTCAAATTTAAATCGAAGCTCTTCTGCATTTTCCACTGTATTTGGATCTGAGATAATACAATCAACTGGACAGACAGCAATACAAGAAGGCTCATCATAATGCCCAACACACTCTGTACATCGATCAACATCTATGATATAAATAGGATCATTTTCTTCGATTGCCTCGTTAGGACACTCTTCTCGGCATGCATCACAGGCAATACATTCATCAGTAATTATAAGCGCCATATTTTCCTCAACTTTGATTAAGATTATCGAGTTATAGCTGAACCAAGCTTATGCTTTATTTAAAATATTCTATGGTTTTTTCATATCTTACAAAACGGGTATTTAGGTAGTACAAGTTTGGCGATTGCTCCCTGTCTGTCACTTCTGTTGGAAAGTTCTATTTTTGCACCCATAGCATCGGCTGCACTTTTGGCAAGGAAGAGCCCAAGACCTACTCCACCCGAATCCTGTGTCCGAAGAAATGGCGCAAAAAGATCTTTACTCTCATCAATTCCTCTTCCCTCATCAACTACTTCTATCACCAAATGATCCTTCACGAAAGTACTATTGAGTGCAACTGCCTTACCATCTGGGGTAAATTTAAGAGCATTTTGAATAAAATTTTGAAGTATTTGCGTCAAGAGAAGTGGCTGAATATGTATGATGTATGTTTCAGGCTGAAGCGAATAGTTGAAAATCTTCTGATTTGTATCTGCAAGAATTTTGTAGTCGTTTGCCTTGTTTCTAAGATATTCTATCACATCAATGTCTACTGGTACATCAAACTGTGCACCTTCAGCACGCCCAAATTCCAATATGGAACTGACTATTTTATTCATCTCATCGATAGAAGTAATATTTTGCCTGAGTGCTTCTCTGAGATCCTCTTCACTACATTTTCGCTTGAGAAGTGTCACTTGTGTCTTGGTTTTCATAACCGCCATGGGTGTTTTGAGTTCGTGAGCTGCACCGATAAAAAGCTCTTTCTTGTATTTGATAAAATTTTGTATCCGAATAATTAGTGTATTGATAGATACAGAAAGAGGTTCAAACTCCTGAGGAAGATCATCTGTTTTGATAGGCTCCATCATCGTCTCATTTCTCTTGGAAAGCTTACTTGCCAAGTTACGAATAGGATTTATAAGCATTCCAGAAAGAAAATAGGCATACAGAACCACCAATACCATCCCAAGTATATTAATGAAGATAATGCCACTATAGACACGCTGTTGCATATATTTTTGTTCAGTAACATTTGCCGTGATATTGAGGTAAGTTTGATTTTCAAAGTTATAAGGGAAGAGTATCTCCGTAAAATACTCTTTCTCTTTTTTGTATGTCCGCATATGTGTTGTTCTGTACTGTGATTTGGGAAGGTAGATTATTTGGGCATTTATGTTGAGTGTTTCTCTAAGAATCTTTCCATTCTCTTCAATACCTTTTTTGACATTAGGATAGGTCGCAAATAGATATTTTGCCTGCTTCATCAAAGAGGAGTGAAGTTCTTTATCTACGCCATAGGTCACATAACCATAAAGTACCACAGAAAAAAATAGAAGTAACGCCGCCATAGCGGCAGAGAGCTTAATAAGAAAATTGGCTCTTATACTTTTTTGGGAAAGCAAAATCGATAACCTCTTCTGCGTACGGTTTCAATCGTTGTAATCTTGAGAGGCTTATCCATCTTTTGTCTAATTTGATTGATCGCTAC
>QMKU01000258.1 GCA_003646525.1 Campylobacterota bacterium | reverse complement strand
GTTGTCTTACAATACGCACAAGTTTTTCGAACCAAGCGTTGAGCCTGTATCCCAACTAGTGCACCACTCACCAGATAAGTTTCAATACCCATATCCAATATCCTATTTACAGCTGAGATCGCATCGTTGGTGTGCAGTGTTGAGAGTACCAAGTGACCTGTCAAGGCAGCCTGTATAGCAATTCTCAATGTCTCTTGATCACGAATTTCACCGATCATTACTTTATCTGGATCCTGACGCAAAATAGAGCGCAAAGCATCTGAAAAACTCAAACCAACATGTGCATTGACTTGAACCTGCTGTATACCATTCATTTGATATTCCACAGGATCTTCAACAGTAATAGTTTTATCTTTGACATCCTTGATAGCATTGAGTGCCCCATACAGCGTTGTTGTTTTACCACTTCCTGTAGGTCCCGTCACAAGCACAATTCCGAAAGGCACCTTAATCGCATCAGAGAACTTATTATAACACAAGGTGCTCATACCAGCATCTTCTAGCCTGATCAAAACCTTTGTCTTGTCCAATATTCTCATGACGATGGATTCACCGAAAAGTGTCGGAAGTGTCGAAACCCTGAAGTCAAAATCTTTCCCAGTAATCGTCGCACTAAATCTACCATCTTGAGGTCTACGCTTCTCCGCAATATCCAGATTGGAAAGAAGTTTCAATCTAGATGAGAGTGGTGCAAAAATATCTTTGTCAAAAACAAAACTTTGCACAAGCATCCCATCAATTCGGGTACGAACCGCACAATTCTTCTCTGAAGCCTCAACATGAATATCACTTGCACGCGCGATGATGGCTGATTTCAATATAATCTCTATCAATTTCAATACGGCGGGGGATTCGTCCTCCTTCTCATCACTTCCAGCTTTTACCAAGTCTTTTCTAATCTCATCCACAAGACCCTTGATGCTCTCTGTCATTTCAAGCTGCTGAAGTCGTTTTCGTATCTGCGAAGGTTTAGCAATAGCAATATTGATGGGCTTTCTAGGGAAAATTCTCTGCAATGCATCTCTCGCAGCCATATCTAGTGCATCTGCAAAAGCTACAAGCACACTTATATCTGTCTCCTCTATAGGCATCGCATTATATTTCAGCAACTGCTTATAGGGAACTTTACTAAAAAGATGCATATCGATATCAATATCATCCAAATCGATATACGCTATCTGAAGCTCTTTGGCCACTAGTTCAAGTATTGGAATGACATTAATGCCCTCGATCTTTTCAAGACGATCAAGTGTTATCACACCTTGTCTTATCTTTTTTGCCAAATAAGATTCAACAATATGAAGATCAATCATATTTTCACGCAAAAGATTACTAAAAGAGATCTTTTTAGGTGGTCTACTTCTCACCAGCGTAGAGATAGCCTCTTTTGTGACCAGATTTTCATCCAACATCATTTCAATAAGTTTAACCATTCCTACACTCCCTTGATACTTTTTATTTAGTATAACATGCTTTGCCTACTATATGCTATTATATAACACTTAGGATCATTAAAAATCTCCTTTTTTGATCTTGATGAGTAATACTTTCGCTTTAGCTGAATTAGTTTTCTCTATATAGGCTGTCAATACCTGTATCGCCTCTTCGGTTTGCCCATTTTGTGCCTTGGACTTCGTAAAAATAAGCCAACTCTCTTCCAATTTGCTGTTAAGGTCATTAGTAACAAGTGCCCATTTTAGAGCTTTGTCATAATCCTCTTTTTTATAATACGCACGCGCCAAATAAAGTGCATCTGCATATTCTCCAGATTTGATGAAACTTCTTTCAACACTTTCAAGAGTTCGTTCGCTACTCTTCTTGTTTAATTCTTCTTTTTTCTTAGCAGGATATCTATCTGTCAATTCAATCTTCAAATATTTTCTTTTTTTCTCTATCTGCTGAGGCTCCTGATTGCTTACTTCAATAGCCATAAGAGGAGGTGTTTTTTCGCTCTTGGTACTTCCATTTATCTCTTTATTGCTTTCTGAAGTTAAACTTTTTTCTACTGTGAGATTTAATTCATTTTTATTGGACATACTTTTATTTGTTTCATTGTTCTCAGAGAGCGAAGTATTCTTATCACTACTGTATTTTGGAACTATTTTTAAAAAATCTTCTCTGAAAATAATCAATAATAAAATCAGTAAAAAAAGAGCCGATGCGATAATCCAAGGTCTACGCTGTTTTGATTTATAGTTTTCCCACTCTCTTTCCAGTTTTTCAACATCATACATTGATATACCCCAATTTGATCCCTGCCATCTCTATAATTTTGATAGAAAATTGATCATAATTTATTTTAAAAGGGTCATTTTTATCATAATGCTCATAAATTTCAAATATTGTAAAGAGTAGCTTATTTGTCTCTCTATAATTACCTTTAGTCAACTTATGAATTTTCTTAATATGCGTACTTTTTATCACATTTGCTATTTCAAAAAAATTTTTCTTCAAGAGTTTTTTGTGTATATAGCTTTTCATATCCGTTCTGCTTCCATTTTTGAGTTCTATCACTTCCCAGATTCTGGACTGAAAATGTTCTTTGGCAATCAAATCCTCATTCTCTGTTTTGTGCAGTGAAACCACAAATTTTATAACTCGCGTATCTGAAAGAAGACGAATACGCTCCATCATATCCCGAGAATACATCTGTGCTTCATCAAGTAATATAATAATTTCTCTCTTTCCGCGAAGCGTTTTACAATAGTCAACCAGTGTAGAGAAATTGACTTGGGTATTAGGAGGTAAATTTTCATTTGTAATGATTTTAAAGAGTTTTTGAAAAAACTCCTTTTCATTTGTTGTAGGCGTTTCAAAATAGTGTAAATCTTTTTGGCGTTTGTGATTTTGATAGAGACGATTGAGCAAAATACTCTTTCCAGTCCCTGGTCTACCAAACACCAATATCATCTTCAGAGGCTTCTCGATGCTATGAAGTAGCTGATCATAGGCAGCTATAGAGGAGTCAAGCTCAATGTAATCCTCAATATCAATCGAGTCAATGAATACATTTTTAGCGGGGCTATATCTACTTTCCATTGAGTCTCTTATACCCCAAATCTCTTAATGATACATCTTTAGAGTTTTTAATAATATGTGGGGTAACGATCAAAACTAATTCAATAACCGTATTGATCAACTCCTCATGTTTAAAAGCATACTCAAAGAGTGGCAAATCGCCTAGTAGTGGAACTTTATTGATCTTGGTCCCTGTTTGACTTGTAATCAATCCACCTATGATAGCATGATGACCATCTTTGACCTTGATGACAGATGACATTTGCCTTCTGGTCATATTTGGTGGCATTGTTCTGACCACTTGTTCTACAAGCGGATCAGTAGGCTGTGAAATGGAAGGGTTTATCTTCAGAGTGATCATTCCATTAGTATCAACCTCTGGTGT
>QMKU01000257.1 GCA_003646525.1 Campylobacterota bacterium | reverse complement strand
CTTTTGCTCCTAGTCACATTCTCTCAATCGTCGCATAGAATAGCTATGCTCCTCTTGAGAGAATGTGACTAGAAACAAAAATCCTGCGTTATTTGGGTAGAATTGTTCTTGTGAGTTTCCTAATCCAATAAAAAGTGATTTAATCTATCCAATATAACATCTCTATTGGAGTTTATTTTGATACTATTAGCACAGAACTCTTCACCTTTGTCACTCTCAACAAATATGATAGGTATGGCACCAGAATCTTTAACAATCTCTGCAACTGGACAATCCAAATCATCAAAATTATACTCATCATACATAGCATAAGTATATGTAGTCATCTCAATCGAATCCAAAAAACTCTCTTGCTTGAGAACTATATCTACTTCAAAACCAAAACTTTGAAATATAGAGCGGTATATATTTGATGTTAGCTGCATATTGTTATATAAAAGCACTGTTACCGTTTTACCCTCTACAGCTAGAGCATCTGTTGGATTATCTTCGGAACTCTTCTCTTCTGTGTTATCTATATGTTCAATTTGAGTTGTCTCTTCTGGCTCCTCTATTTCATTTGATTCCTCTCTCTCTTCTGGTGGGAAATACCTACTGATGATATTTTTGAGCTCTATTAGATTTAAAGGTTTTGAAGCATAGTTATCCATACCTGCTTCTATATACTTCTCTCTATCTCCCATGAGTGCGTTTGCTGTAAGAGCCACTATAGGGATATGCTTGAGATTTTCTTGAGCTTCATACTCCAAAATGGCTTTTGTAGACTCTAGCCCACTCATAACAGGCATCTGTATATCCATAAATATAATATCATATTCACCGCCTTGCCTCTTCTCAAATGCCTCTTTTCCATTGGCAGTAAGTGTAACTTGGAGTCCAAAGTTTTCGAGAGTTGCCATGATTAGTTTTTGGTTGATGACATTATCTTCAGCTACAAGAGCATGAATATCTCTGAATTGATCTGTTTTCAATGAAACTTTTTTAGGTTGGACAACTATATCTTCTCTACCATAGTCCTCCATCACTCTTGCTACTTTCCCTATAGTCATAGGTTTATGTATCATTTGCAGAAGAGTATGATCCTTTTCATCTACTACTTTTTTGAGTTTACCTGTTGTCATCAATACAACATGTGTATCCAGCTTCAGAAATAGATCTAACTTATCAGCTTTTAAGTGGTGATGATCCAAAAAGAGAATATCTAGCGAAGCTCCTTTGCTCTCACTATTTAAGATCTCATCATATGAATAGTAGTGGAGAGAGGCTCCTAGATGCGCTACATAATTTTGTAGATAACGATCTACATCTCTATCCATATCAAGAGTCGGAAGAGCTATTCCTATAGATAAATTCTCATAATTTGGATATATGATTTTTGTATCATTTATATCTTTTTCTAATTCAATAGTAAAGAAAAACTCTGCTCCCTCATCTTCTATACTCTCCACATCAAGCTTTCCACCCAAATGATTTACAATTGTCTGAGATATAGTGAGACCTAGCCCTGTACCCCCAAATTTACGACTAGTACTAGAGTCTGCTTGTGTGAATGCTTGAAATATATTATCTTTTTGTTTTTGGTTAATTCCGATACCATTATCTTTGACGGCAAATCTAATAGCTACACTTTTTTCATCACTTTTTATCTCTTGGACTGTTAGATTTATAGACCCATCTGTAGGTGTAAATTTAATAGCATTACTTATAAGATTGATCAATACTTGAGATATTTTAGTCGGATCACCAACAAAAAATCTAGGAAGTGACAAGTCAATCATTATCCCTAGCTCAATACCTTTCTCGTCAGCTCTAGCGACAAATGTCTCTATCGCTGACTCTGTCTTCTCATAAAGATCAAAACTAATATGTTCAAACTCCATCTTGTTCGCATTAATTTTAGAGATATCAAGTATATCGCTCACTATAGAGAGTAGATTATCTGAGCTATTTTCTATGATATTGATAAACTCTTGTTGATCTGGATTGAGGGGTGAGTCTTTGAGTAGTTGAGTAAAACCTACTATACCATTGAGAGGTGTGCGGATCTCATGTGACATATTGGCAAGAAAATTATCTTTTGCACTATTCGCCTCTTCTGCTTGAAGCTCTTTTTGATGAAGAAGTTTCAAGATAGATTTGATATAAGCATATACATGCTTCTTGTTTGAAAAGTCCTGAAGAAGATTTTCTGTGTCTGAAACCTCTTTTTTACTCTCTTTTGTAAGTATCTCTATCTCAGTCATTATCTCACTAAGAGCCTCTTCGTCCTCTTTGGATCTACGCATAGAACTCATTATTGTATATATAAACAAAATTAATCCAAAGAGAGAGATAACTGCACTACCAATCAAAATCCTCTCATCATCTGTGATAATTTTTTGAACTTTAGAAAATAGATATTTGAGTACAATTGATTTTGCTTCTCTGAAGAGATCTTGTTTCTCTTTATTGTAAGCTACCCAATCTTTTGCACCGCTTTCATACTCTCCATTGGCATGACTTACCAATATATCTATACGCATATCATCTATTTTATTTATAATCTTCTCTTTTTTCTCTTCTGCAAAGGTACTCCGAAGCTCAAATTTAATGGGATCTATATTTTTATACTCTTCAATATCTGGCAATACAGATAGAGTTATGTAGCGATCCCATTGAGCAAGATTACTAGAGGTAAAAACTTTATGATTGGACAAAAAGTATGCTCCAAAAGTTGTCTCTGTCGTTGAGTAGTCATAGAGTCTGTTTATCTGTTCGAGAAAACTAAAGTAGTATTTATTATCTGCTGTACTATATCTATCGAAGTCTTTCCAATATGACTCTATAGGATATATTATCTGATTATGATACTCACCATCAATCAACATATCAAGATTTAATTTTTGGGATGTATCGATACTATATCGAATATCTTTCAATATTTTTTTTAACTTACCTCTCTCCAAGAGAGAAAATTTCGATTCATTTGACTCTTGGCCATCGAATAGTCTCTTATTGATTTTTTGAGGCAAAGTGAGATGACTTGACTGTAGCATCAGCTGGTCTACAATCTTATCTGTATCATCTCTGTATTTTTGGCAAACTTCCTTCAGGCTTACTCTATCTCCACTCATCTGGGCAGTACAAATATTCTCTTGATATACTGATTGCTCAAGTGACTGGAGAAGCTCAACTTTGCTCAAGCGTTCCTCTAGCTCCGATGTCTTTGAATACTTCATCCATGTAATATAAAAAAAGTAACCCCCTGTTACAAATATAATGACAAGTGGCAAGAGAACCACAAGTAGATTTATTCTAATTCTATTAGCTTTCATTGTGGCTCTTCCTTCTTCTATTTGTTAATTAATTTTGTATGGTATTTGATTAGTTTATCTATAGATCTATCCATATGTTTAGTAGAGATAAATAT
>QMKU01000256.1 GCA_003646525.1 Campylobacterota bacterium | reverse complement strand
AGCCAAAGAGCAGCTAAAGCGGTACAATCCACAAGGTAATGAGATAGGTGTGGTGGTGGTTTTTTGTGGGTGGGAGATGGTGTGGTGTGAGAGGGTGTCCGAATGCTCCGATTTATGCAAGTAAAAGTTTGTTGAGTCTCCTGCTCTAAAGGTTCTAAAAGTTAATATACCAAATGCTATTTATAGTAGTAAAAGTATCAATACAAAACTAAAGATTAAAAATGGCAAGGCAATAAATCATCTGGAAGTTCTTCAATTTACCGCAATATGCTAAAATCATCTATATCAAAGAGCAACAGTGTTTCGTTTTTTGCATCTCTTAACTCTTTTGAAAAGCCATTTTTGGAAAAAAGTGCATATATATTCACTGGAATACCTGATTGAGATGCCTTCTCTTTGAGTTTGTTTAGCTCATTTTTACATACTTTTCGACCTTTGTATTTACATTCACCTAGGATAATTTTTCCACTAGTAGTTACGCTCAAGAGGTCAAACTCACTATGACGATCCCAAAAACTTCCTTTAGTGAGTAGAGGATCTTTGTCTATAAAATATTTCTGCAGTAAGTCGTTGGAGAGTTGCTCGAAAACCAAGCTGGCACAACGATCCTGATGTTGATCGAAGTTTGCCAAAAAAGGCTGTGTTTTCCCCTCTCTTATATCATGCTTGTAGGGCTCGACAAAACCAAACCAAAAACGCAAAAATGGATTAACAAAACGCACTTTTGGCTGAATACGGTAAGAGCGAAGATATTTTTTGATCTTCTGTTTGGGGTATTCTTTGAGTGGATTTTCACGAGACTCTTCGACTTGCAGCACGCTCAAATCAACCAACTCAGCGATGAGTTCCCCACCCGTCGCTTCGTTGACTCTCGCACGCCTGAAGACATTGAGTAGTTTTCCATCACCGCGTGCTACAGCGATCAATAGATTGCGATAAGGGACTTCCATCAGATAGGAAGGAGAGACAAGAGCATCAAATGCTTCGATATTCACAAGGACTTGGTATAGTATCACTTCATCTAGATCATCGAAAAGATCCAACTCTATTCCTGAACCAACACCGCCAAAAAATGCAAAATATTCTAATGCTTGCTCTATCTCAAGATAAGAAAATTGTGTACAAAAGTCTCTAAATATAGGTTCGATATCAGCTCATTTTTTTTAAAATATTTCTTCAAGTATAGATAGATTTTAACATAGTGTGGCTATACTATTACTAAAGAATTGATGAACATTTCATAATGTTATGAGATTAAGGAGTAAAAAGATGGCTGTTCAATTTCTGACACAATCCCAAAAAATACAAACCATTATTAAAGGATTTAATCTTACCAAATCTCTTTTTGTCTCCTCTATTTTAGTGGGCGAAGCTTACACGGGGAAAAAAACTCTTATACGATACCTATTTCCTACCATACTCTTTGCAGACGGTAGCGATCAATCGAATGTAGAACAAATGCTTAAAGATCATAATGAACTAGTCATCTTCAATTTTGAAAAACTGAAAAATATTGAAAATCTGAATTTTGAAAATAAACGAATCATTGCTATCAGTAACTACATCAGTAATGAAAAAATTATTGATACACTCTTTGCTTTTATCTACCAAATGCCCTCTCTCAAGGAGAGACCTGAAGATATTGTCACACTTGCTAAACATTTCAGCAAAGAGGTCAAATCTAGTCTGATGCTAAACCATGATTTATTCATTGAGACCAATAAGCTTGATATTACAGCCAATATCCATTCTCTTAAACGATCACTCTATCAACAAGCGTTCAAACATAGCAGTGATGCTCAAGATATTCAGGAAATACTCTATCACTACTTTTTGAACCACATGGAGGGGAACAATGACTACAAAGCGTATCTTCCACTTTATGAAAAACCATTAATTGAAGCAGGATTGAAAAAATTTGGCTCCCAACTTAAACTCTCATCTATTCTGGGAATCAACAGAAATACACTTAGAAAGAAAATATATGAACTCAGTATCAACTAATTTTAAATTTTTTATTGAATACGATAACAGTCCCTTTATCTTATTCAACAATACTGGTAAGATAATCTATCTCAACACTGTCGCCGAAGTCCTTTTTGGTTATGTAGGTCAGCAAGAACTCTATGATATTGCTATCTCTTATGCTCCTAAGGATTTTGGTGACAAAACCACTCGATTGGAACTACAATATGACATCTTCAGTTTTTATGCATTGACAGTTGCCTATGAAAATGAGGAGGAGATCGGTCTGAGGCTTTATTCCAAACCGAGACTTGACCCTAGAAGAGACATCGATACGAATAAGTTACCATTAACAGACCTAAACATCATTCTTGAAGCCAATATTACACTTTTTAAACTCCAAAATGAAAATAAACTAACTCTTCTTACTGATCAGGATCTTCCTCAGTGTAGAATTGACCAAAATTCTTTTTCCAAATTATTACGCAAAACATTTGAAAGCTTCAGATCTTCAGACTCTATCAATATATCATTGAAACTCGTAGTGGGTGAATATGTCATTATCCAGAACAAACAAGAGCATATAGTGCAACTCTTTATCGCTGCAAATGGCAGGCATGCTAATAGCGATGAAGAGATTGAAGCCATTGCATCTTATATCAATGTCTCTTGTACGATTAAAGAATTTACCGTCAGCCTACAGATTCCTTTTATTCAAAAATAAATATTATTTTTATAGCATTGCCTAATTATTAGTCACTCTATTTTCTTACTACTCTCCTCAAATTTGTTATGATATGAAGATAAATTATTTAAAAGGATAGATATATGAAGTTAAGATCTTTAACGCTACTAACGACACTCTTGCCTATTGTTGCTCTTGCAGAAGAAGCACTCGAACCATTGGATTTATCGGTGTTGCTAAACTCAAGAAACTCTTCAAGGTTGATGATTCTCTAGATGCATTCTGGGTTCATGGACTTGTCGGTATCTGGGGATCTATCGCAACTGCGATCTTCATCGCGCCTTATCTTATGGCAGATGATTATTCTATGGGAGCACAATTGATCGCACAACTTAAAGCTATTGGATTGACTATCGTCTATAGCGGTATCATGACAGCTGTTCTATTCTTTGTTGCTAGTATCATAACTGGTGGCGGAAGAGTAGACGAAGAGACAGAGCAAATTGGTCTCGATGAGAAAATTCACGGTGAAAAAGCTCTCAACCTATAGTAGGAGAAAAAATAATAAATAGATCAAATCGGCTATTGAGCCATTTGATCTAGAACACAGCAACGACTCAACCAAGGTCATGTGTTGAAAATCAATCCTCGTTGTGGGTTGATTTTGCGGCATATGGCCCCTGCTGTATGCATCATAATATATAATTATATTGATGAAATAGAGCTACCTCAAGAATATAAACTAAAAGAATAGATCCATT
>QMKU01000255.1 GCA_003646525.1 Campylobacterota bacterium | reverse complement strand
TTCTCCTGCCTGCTTCACTAGGTCTCTATATTTTGCTTTATAAGCGTTCACTATTTCTAGATCGATATCTCTATTATGCCATTCTCCTTTGTCTCCTTGTTTTTGTACCAGTACTCTATTGGAATTATCAGCATGATTTCATCTCGTTCAAATTCCAATTGGGTCATGGTATCGCCGAAGAGAAGCTCTTTCGCCCTGAATATTTTTTCAAATTTACTGGGGAGCAATTGGTTATTTTTCACCCATTTTATCTACTCCCTCTTCTCTATTTTATCGTCAAGGATAGAGAGATATTTTCTAGAAAAAAGATATTCTTACTCTTGCCTTTTCTCTTGACTCTGGGGCTATTTGTCTATTTTTCAGCTTTCAAAAAAGCAAATACACAGTGGGCAGTACCAGCCTATCTGAGTGCTTCTATACTTTTGGGTTACTACCTTGCTCAGCGCAGAACTATGAAACTTATCGTGGCTGCTGGTATCTTCTCTGCATTGGCACTGCTTCTGGTCAAAACACCTATGGGCGAAGTGATCCCTGCCATCAAGAATTTCAAAGCAAGAGCTGTCAAGATTAATAACTTCCATGAAGAGATAGAGGCACTTGATATCAATATCAATCAGTATAACTATATCATTATCGATGACTATCATGGGACGGATGTTGCTCATTATTACAATAAGTATGACAATATAATTGTATTGGCACCTGCACGGTTCTCCAATTTTAATATCTGGCGATATGAGGATCTCGGTATCCCTATGGAGTCACCACTTGGAACACTGCCAAAACTTGGAAAGTCTCTCTATATCGGTATCAGCGACAAGCATGTCTATGAGCTCAACCAATTATTTGGAAATTCAAAGATGTTAATGTCCGAAAAGAAAACTATTGGCAGTAGAGATATGATGCTCTATTATGTTGAGTATCACAATTGAGAGAAGTTTTTAGTTTTTTTTGCTATAATCAAAAGAAATTTATAGGATTGGAGTGTTTGGCATGCAGATGAGTGGTGCACAAATGGTTTGTGAAGCGTTGATCGCTGAGGGTGTCAAGACAGTATTTGGCTATCCGGGTGGTGCTATCATGAATGTTTATGATGAGATATACAAGCAGGATGGCTTCGAGCATATCCTCAACCGACATGAGCAAGCCTCAGTCCACGCGGCTGACGGATATGCTAGATCGACAGGAAAAGTCGGTGTTGCTATGGTCACAAGTGGACCTGGTTTTACCAATGCCGTGACAGGATTGGCAACTTCCTATATGGACTCGACCCCGATGGTAGTGATCTCTGGACAGGTGCCACTTTCACTGATAGGAACAGATGGTTTTCAGGAGATTGATGCAGTCGGTATCTCTCGACCCTGTACCAAGCACAACTATCTAGTAAAGAAACTAGAAGATCTTCCTAGGATACTCAAAGAGGCATTCTATATCGCTGGTAGCGGAAGACCTGGTCCTGTACTAGTTGATATTCCCAAAGATATCACAGCAGAAATAGGAGAATTTGTTTATCCTACCGAGGTAAATATTCCGACCTATAAGCCCAACTATAAAGGCAATGATCGACAGATCAAAAAAGCAGCAGAGGCTATCCGAAAAGCTAAAAAACCGCTCTTCTATCTCGGGGGTGGTGTTGTCTTGAGTAATGCATCTCCGTTGGTTCGTGAATTGACAGAAAAAACGCAAATACCTGCGGTCGAAACCCTGATGGCACGCGGTGTCTTGGGAGCCAAAAACCCTCTACTTTTGGGAATGTTGGGAATGCATGGAAACTATGCTTCCAATATGGCAATGTCTGAAACAGATCTAGTCATTTCACTAGGTGCTCGTTTCGATGACCGTGTGACGGGAAAACTGAGCGAATTTGCTAAATATGCCGATATAATCCATGTCGATATTGATCCAGCGAATATTGGCAAATTGGTTGATGTAGATTACCCTATTGTTGGAGATGTGAGCAGAGTTGTCGAGAAACTCCTGATAGCACTTGAGGGTGTGGATACGGACAACTATAAAGCGTGGCGCGAAACTCTCAACCGTTATGATGAGTTGCATCCGCAGAGCTATCATGACAGTGATAAGGTTCTCAAGCCACAATGGGTGATCGAGCGTATTGCTGAACTTTTGGGTGAAGAGGTGATCATCACATCAGATGTTGGTCAGCATCAGATGTGGGCTGCACAGCACTATCCTTTTGGTCGACCGCGTCAGTGGATCAATTCTGGCGGATTGGGCACGATGGGCTTCGGTTTCCCTGCTGCCTTGGGTGCCAAGAGAGGCAATCCAGATAAAACAGTTATCAACATCACTGGAGATGGTTCAATATTGATGAATGTTCAGGAGTTGGTTACAGCTTCAGAGTACAAGATTCCCGTGATCAATGTGATTTTGAATAATCACTTTTTGGGTATGGTACGACAATGGCAAACTTTCTTTTATGATAAACGATATTCGGCAACGGATCTCAGTTATCAGCCCAATTTCAAGGCATTAGCGGAAGCATGTGGAGGGATCGGGTACGATGTGACGACCAAGGCAGAGTTTGATGCTGCGCTCAAAGATGCGATCGAGCAAGACAAAGTTTGCTTTATGAATGTCATTGTCAATCGCTTGGAAAATGTATTGCCTATGGTTCCATCTGGCGGTGCGCTCTACAATATGCTATTAGAAGACAAGGATCAATAATGCAGAAAGTAAGAAGAGTCATCTCCGTAGTGGTGATGAATGAAAGTTCTGTTCTTGCGCGTGTGACATCGCTTTTTGCTGGACGAGGATACAATATCGAATCACTCACAGTGGCACCAATACCTAGCAGTGAACTTTCGCATATCACGATCGTAACCAACGGAAGCTCAAAAGTGATCGAACAAATTATCAAACAGCTCCACAAGCTGATCCCCACACTCAAAGTGATAGAGCATGAAGAGATGGTGGAAAAAGAGATGGTACTTGTGAAGTTTCCTATCGATGAAAATCTGAGTGATATTTCAGCACTTTGTGCTGCCTACAATGGAGGAATCGTCAATGTCGGTGTCGATATGGTGATCACCATGGTATCCGACGAGCCAGTGCGCATCCGCCACTTCATAGAAGCAACACAACGATATAACCCTTGCGAAATCGTAAGAGGCGGTGTGGTCGCGATAGAGCGATAATGTAGGTCGGGGTCTCCTCTCCCCGACAAATATCGATACATATACACCGCCATATCATCCAAAATAAATTTAATAACTGTTGGATATTTTTGCAAGGTAGATAGTGTTTGACGATATGAATTTGTTACTAGAAGTAGTATAATTAGGTGGAATAAGAAAATCGTGTTTGGTGGTCTTGGCAAAGGGGTACATTATATTTCGCTCCATTGCCACCCGTGGGTGCAATGCCAATGAAATAAGCTTTTTTTGAATAAAACTTGTAGGGG
>QMKU01000254.1 GCA_003646525.1 Campylobacterota bacterium | reverse complement strand
TTTCATAAAGCTTCTCCTTTTTTAATTTATATATTATATACCTTTGTAACTGAATATATTAGATAAATCCGATGAAAAACTAAGCTAACTCTAATATAACCACTCACCTACCCAAAACAGGCACAAAAGCCTCATTTTTAAAGACATTCTTTAACTCATCCATCAAAACCTTAGGGTCAGGGTTAGCCTGTCGAAAAATAGCCCATTTACTTCTATATTTCATTTCCTATTTTGGATTGTGCAGAATGGTAGGGGTCTG
Source organism: Campylobacterota bacterium (assembly GCA_003646525.1). Lineage (GTDB taxonomy): Bacteria > Campylobacterota > Campylobacteria > Campylobacterales > Sulfurovaceae > SZUA-451. The sequence continues at coordinate 3,169 of QMKU01000254.1, read as the reverse complement.
GTGATTTGTGATGCGTGAAGCGTAGCGAATGCATCATGAATCACCTGACCTCGGCTGTACTTTGTCACATCAAGCCATTCATCCGTTCGAGGTCAGGTTACAACGATGCATTTCGCTTTGCTACATTTATCATTGTTACCAGACCCCTCACTACACTCACTACAGAAGCATCATGGCGAAGGTATTGTAATAATTAAGGAGATTAATACTATAATGTAATTAAATTTTTGAAAGGTTAATCAAAATGAATAAACAAAGGAGAGAGATCAAAAAAGAAGATGAGATACTTTCGGATGAATTGAGGCGTGAGTTTATGAAGAAGTTTGGAAGGTTGGCAGCAACAGTACCTGCAGGTATGTTTCTACTGATGGGACCAGGAGCTTCCAGGGCACAAGCTTCTACAATAGCGCCTCCTCCTGGTCCTCCTCCATAGAGAATGAGGTTATTTTTGTTTGAAAGCAGAGAAAAATATTTTGACTTTAGAGACTCTACAGATGATTTCTGTCGAAACTATCCCGATTAGATGATAGTATCATCAGACGAGAGGTTCTGTCTCTACAATACAGGAGAAGGTGATCTACTCATTTTTTCGAAAGCTAGTGGTCAACTTTATGCTTTTGATGCATTTGGTGTTACGCTCTTTTCGTTTTTAAGCGAGGGTGGTAGTAAAGAAACATTACTTCAAACCTTTGAAGACAATGATGATGTTATTGCTGTCATTCACACTGTCAGTCATCTGTTTGAGGGACGAGAAGAGATTAAGCATACTACTGATATGCATATATTAACTCTAGACTATCCATCTACTTCACTCCATACTACATATACACAGCCTTTTCATTATCGCCTAGGCTTCTTTATCTTTGCGATAGATACAAATAATAGATTGAGTATAGAGGAGATCTTAGTAGCTTTCCACCATTTGGCATGTATATTGAAAGTAGATGAGAAAGTTGCCCTTTATATAGATTTTATCACCAAAGATGATCGATACACTATTCGTTTCAATGGCAAAATCATTCACGAACCTTTGGAACTAGATGCATTGTTACCACGCGTGTTGGATCTGATCCGTATTGCTTATTATAAGGACAATGAGTATTTGATAAGTCTGCATGCCGGAGCACTCTACTTTAAGAAAAAACTTTTACTTTTACCAGCTGTTTCAGGTTCTGGCAAAAGTACTCTCTGCGCTTACTTGATGCATCAGGGATTTGAGTTTTTGTCAGATGAAGTAGCGATGATCAACAAAGACTCGCACATTTGTCCTATTCCTTTGGCTCTTGCGATCAAAGAGGGGAGTTGGGAGGCTCTGGAAAATAATAAGATCCTTTTTAATGATCTGCGTGCACATAAGCGTTTTGATGGACAACGCTTGCGCTACCTTGCTCCTGCGAACTATGCAAAAGAAGATTTGAAAGTGGAAGGTGCTTATTTGATTTTCCCACGCTATATAGCTAGGGAACCTACAAGTATTGATTCTATTACCACGCTTGAGGCACTCTCTCTCATCATAACAGCAGGATATGAAGTAATAGATAGTTATGACGAGAAAAGCATAAGAGAGTGGATAGGTATAGTCGAAACATTTCAAAAATATACCATCACTTATAGTGATATGGATGATGCACGCCAAACAATCGAAAAACTTATGGAGGAATGATGAATAAAGATGTAAATGCTCTATGTACCTTGTCCAAACTGATCTCACCGGCCATAAATGACCAAAAACGATTAAGAGATCTTATCCTGTCTAATGATATTTGCTGGAATGATATTATCGATTGTGCGAATCAGAATATGTTGATACCTGCACTTTATGATGCTCTGCATCAGCATGATCTATTGAAATTGATCGAAGAGAAGTTAATCGTAGAGTATCTTTTTACCGTATATGAATTAAACCGTGTTCGCAGTGAAGCGATATTAGTTCAGACACAAAAGATCTGTCATCTCTTTTCCCAGATCAATGTGACACCAGTATTGCTCAAAGGTGTAGCAGTTTTGGGTGAGGGATATTATCATACTATTGGAGCAAGAGTCATGATCGACATCGATATATTGGTTCCTGAAAATGATATTATAAAGTGTATTGAACTACTAGAATCCAAAGGGGGTTACAGACCTGTTGACAGTAAAAAGGTCTGGACTAAGGCTTCCTGGGAAACAGGACATCATCACTATCGTAGAATATACCACGAGGACGGTGTGGCACCATTGGAGCTTCATCGTCGCCCTACTGAAAGTGCATTTTTCTCAAATACAATTCTTATGAAACATCTAAGACCAAGTAAAACTATCGAGAATGCTTATATCATTGAACCAACTTTTGAAGTGTATCACTCCTTTTTACATTCAGAGATATCACATCAATACCACAAAGACTATATTTTAGAATTACGAAATCTACACCATGCTGTAGTAGTTGCCACTGTATGTGAGAAAGAGATGGATTGGGATCTTCTGACACAAGAGATAGAAAGGCATAAACTCTCTTCTATGTGGTCTGATTATATATATATGCTCAGAGAACTATTTGAGCAAGAATTACCTGATAAAATGTTAGGTACCAAGAGACATTTTAAAATGATTCTCTATTTTATAGAAAAAAATGATACAAAAAAATCAAGATACTTACTTTATGCGATCTTCCTCAAAGATATACTTTCATACAAGAGTCTCAAAAAAAGATACAACTTTAAAAGCAAACTCGTATATCCTCTTGTATTGATCTATTACTTGATAAGTAGACTTTTAAAATTTGGTTTTCTAAAAGAGGGAAGAAAAACTTTAGCAGATTTTTTTGTAAGGATGATGGATGCAAAACGATATGGTGGAACTCCCACGGTATTTCTAGATACCTGAAATAAGTTACTTAGTTTGTTTTTACAATTGACGGGTGCAAACGAGTAAAGCCCCTCAAGGGGTATATTTGTTCTTTTGCGCTTTATCTCAAACTTTAATTATCATAGATGTACTATTCGAAGGATGGAGTGGAGTTTGTGGAGGTTTGACTTCAGTCCAAGAGTCCCTATCAAATGGGGATATTTTTGACGGGACTGCCCTGCGTAATTTGGGTAGATTTGGGCATCCTTCATATCCAATAAAAGATAGTTTACAATGTTGTAGGTGCGACCATGTCGCACAAGTGATGATTTGCTCGTGTGAC
>QMKU01000253.1 GCA_003646525.1 Campylobacterota bacterium | reverse complement strand
CTCTATCGATGAGTATCGCTATCACGAATCTCTCGTGCATCCAACAATGTTGACTGCCAAATCCCATGAAAAGGTTCTTATCATTGGGGGTGGTGATGGTATGGCACTGCGTGAAGTTCTCAAATATGAAGACATCGGTTCCGTGACACTTGTCGATCTTGATCCTGCCATCACAACACTTTTTAAGGAAAACGATATCCTCAGCCAACTCAATCACCATGCCTTTGAGAATAACAAAGTCACCGTGGTCAATCAAGATGCCTGGAAATTTATAGAAAAGAGTCAAACACTCTATGATGTAATCATCATCGATCTCCCTGACCCCAACACTCTCTCTATTAGTAGACTCTATTCGCAAACATTTTATCGACTGCTTAGTGCTCAGCTCTCAAAAGCTGGTGTGATGGTGACACAATCAACTTCACCAATGTTTTCGCACAAATCTTTCTGGTGCATCGAGCAGACGATCCATGATGCAGGACTCTATACTATACCTTATCACACCTATATCCCTAGCTTTGGGGAGTGGGGTTTTGTACTTGCCACACATCAAAAGATGGGGATGAAACCCATTGACAGCAAGCTATCACTAAAGTATCTAACAGATCAAGTTTTGAAGCAGATGCAACTCTTTCCTCTTGATATTGCCAAAGTCGAAGTCGAGGGCAACCGTCTCAGTACGCACAAGCTGATCTATTATTATGAGAAAGGATGGGGGAAATGGTATGACAACTGATCTCCCATCGCCATGTTTTGTCCTAGAAGCAGAGAAGCTCAAAGCCAATCTCTGCAAACTCCGCTATCTTCAAGATCAAACCGATATTCAAATCCTCCACACCCTCAAGAGTTTCCATAGCCGAGAAGGTTTGAAAATCATCAGTGAGTATCTGAGTGGATTTAGCGCAGGAAATCAACGCGAACTTGATAAACTCCACCAGATACCCTCTACACATATTCATAGCTATGCACCAGTATTTCGTCCTGACGAAATCAAACCCTTGGCATTTCAGAGTAATACTTTGAGCTTCAATTCGCTCCATCAATGGGAATGCTATACCTCTAGCATCTCCACAGATAGTTCCATTGGTTTGCGTATCAATCCACAGCTCACCCTCAAGCAACCCAAATACTGCAATCCCAACTATACAACTCATCTTGGAGTACCTTATCAAACTTTCTTGCAGGCTTATGCAAATGATCCCAAATTGTTTCAAGCTCTCGAAGGTTTACACTTTCATGCCTTCTGCTCACAGGGCTTAAACGGACTCAAATACCTCCTCTCGCATATCTCCAAAAATTATCAGGAAATTCTCCCTCGACTCCAATGGCTCAACCTAGGAGGAGGACATCAGTTCACGCATACGACATACGACACAGAGGGGTTTATCACTCTCATCAATACCTTTCGATCACACTATCCTCATCTTCTCCTCTACTTTGAACCAGGCGAGAGTGTCGTCAAGGATACTGGCTATTTCTCCACGACCATCCTAGATATCATTCCTGGAGAGATACCTATCGTCATACTCGACACCTCCATCGAAGCCCACCTCCTAGATATCGCCATCACCAAACAAAAACCCATCATACGCAACACATCAATTCAACAAACCCCCTACCCTTATCAGCTATCTGGTATGAGTTGTATAGCTGGAGACACGATCGGAACCTATTTTTTTGAAGAGGCACTCCATATTGACGACAAAGTGATATTTGAAGATATGATGGGCTATTCTATTGTTAAGCAGACAGAATTTAATGGGATAGAGAAGGCTGGATTTAGGGTTGATGAGGGGATAGCACCAATATATTTATAACAAATTTAAGTGTAAAGATGGAGTAGATAGGGAGTACCAATACATTGAGCTTAGGCGGATACTAGCTAAAGAGAGTGATGAGATGATAGCACTGTGGGATGGGGTGGAGAGTTATGAGTTTGGTAGTGTGGCTCATGTGGTGAGTATGAGGAGGGGTGACTATGGGAGGTCTGTTTGTGTGATTCCATACAAATAGTTAGGTACTTTTAGATAGAATATATTAGATTATTTATCTTACAAGAAAAGGCAAAATTTTGAAAAAAGTATTTAGAACAAGCCATAACAGATGAGGAGTTTCAAACTAGACTCAATAGGGATCTAGCAAGTAGTCATATCGTTATCTTTATGGTTAAAACCAGATTTGGCAAACATACAAAAGAAGAGTTTGATTTTGCTTATAGAAACTTAGGTAGAGTTATAGAAAAAATATATGTATTCTTTTTTTCATACAATATATATAGTCTTGAACCAGAGCAGAGAGAGAATATACTTACTTTTAGAAACTCTATTGAGAATAAGAAATCTATATATAAAGATGTAGATGATTTTGGGGCATTAAAAGATCATATTTGGCAACAGATTCCATTCTGGAAAGAGTCTCAAGGCGATAATATAGAAAAACAAATTCAAGCAATAGGATCTAAATACTGTATAGATAGAGATGATATGAAAGCTTTTGAAATGTTGCAAAGAGATTATTCCCTTATTAGAATCAAAGCCCCACAACAATATGGCAAAACCTCATTGTTATCCAGACTTCTTGCAGAGGCAAGCAGAAAGGATTATCAGGTAATTAAATTTAGTTTTCAAAAATTAAATTCAATTTTACACTCTTTGGAAGATTTATTATTCCATATATGTAGAAGAATATCAAGAAAATTAAAAATTGATTCCGAGATAGATCTAGAAATGGTGAGCGTCCTAGTGCTGAACAATGTCATAAATTGGAGTCCACAGGCTTTGTTACTAACTATATGAATAATGTGAAGTTTAGTTGTAGGCTTTATCAAAAGTTCTTTGAAGATCATTTTATATCTAAATAGGAGATAGAGATGCAAATAGTAGAATTGAAAATAGAAGATAATTATATTGATATTGTTTTGACTTTATTGAAAAGCCTAAGAGAGGATATGATACAGGAGATAAATATCAAATATTCTGATCAAAACAAGATAAATGATAACCTAAGAGAGTTTAACTCTCTTATAAAAAAGGAGATAATAGCATAACACTTACAAAAAAGAGTGCCATAGATACAAACGAGATTATAGATGATATATTTTGATACAAATATCTATCTCTATGCTTTTTTATCTAGGATTGATGATGAAAGCCAACAAAGTAAGTCTATTGATATATTAGAAAAATCTCTAGCAGACAATAGTGTAGTAACGCAACTAAGTTTCAAAGAATCTATAAGATTGGTAGATGGATTGACAAACCAAACTATAGATACCAAAGAGATTTTAGAAAAAGTCTTTGAGTATACATCAGGTACACCATATCTTGCTGGCTCCCACGGTCTCCGTGGTAGCCTTATACTTAATGATACAAGCACTCTTGCTCGTTACGCAGACCCAGTAGATTTAAAATCCTAGCAATCTTTTGTAGGACTATCATAATTATCG
>QMKU01000252.1 GCA_003646525.1 Campylobacterota bacterium | reverse complement strand
GCTCCAAAAAAAGTCATCAATATGGCATCTGAAAGACTATATTTGAAAAGAGAGAAGAAGGTAAAAAATGCTCCTATCAGAACAAAAGCCCAAGCAACACCCAAGAGGAAGTTGACCAGCACTCCTAGAATAGATCGCCTAAGTCTCATCTCAAGGTCTCTATATCAGTATTTTATACAGCACCCATCGTGGCAACGACAGGATCTGATGCTGCTTCGTGTTCTTCATCGATAGTAACTGCACCAGCTAGGTAAACATAAGTCAAAATCATAAAGATAAATGTCTGAAGTACTCCAAAGAATGTCAAGAGGACATAAGCAGGAAGTGGTGCAAGCCAAGGAACAAGCATCAAAAGTACCCAGAGGAAAAGGTCATCACCCTTGATGTTACCAAAGAGACGGAAAGAGAGTGAGATGATTCTCGAAAGATGAGATACGATCTCAATAGGGAACATCAAAGGAGCCAAAACCTTTACGGGTCCCATAAAGTGCCCGAAATAACTCTTGGCACCATTGACTCTAATACCTTCATAGTTATAGTAAACAAAAACCATCAATGCTAGAGGAAGTGTTACATTGATATTGGAAGTCGGTGATTCAAAGCCAGGAATAATACCGATCATATTTGATACAAATACAAACATTCCGATTGTTGCAATCAAAGGGAGATACTTTTTAGCAAGCTTTTCTCCGATGACATCATTACCCATAGAGAGAACACCACCAAGAAAAGATTCCAAAACATTCTGTGTTCCACCTGGAACTGCTTGCAGATTCTTTGTGCCTTCCTTCGCCAAGAACAAAACAATCACCGCAACCAAGATCAAATGACCAACTACCATCCACACACCATGTCCTGCTACGACACCGATATAGGTAAATATACCTTCCATTACACAATCCTTATTATATTTTGATACTATTTGCGCAAATTATAACTTTTTTTTGCTTAGAGAGGAGGAAAGATTGAACTCTTTTGTATTTTTTTCTCTTGACCTAGTCGATAAAGTGCAAAATCATACTTCACAGGATCTTCTTGGTCAAATTGTCTCAATGTTTCCGTCAACTCCAATGCTGCTTTCATGTCATAACTTTTTCTCTCAAGAAGTCCCAATCTCCGTGATACTTGAAAAGTGTGTGTATCCAACGGTATGATGAGATCTCGTTTGCTGATCTTTGTCCACAAACCCATATCTAGATGATCATTTCGTACCATCCAGCGCAAAAACATCATATAACGCTTGTAGGTTCCTGCACTATTAATTTTTTTGGGTATGCTTCCAATCAAAAATTTATACCCTTTTGAATCTCTTGGGTAGAGTGAAGAGAGTTTTCCGATAAAGTGCCATAGCCCATCAAGGATATTTTCCTCTTTTTGATACCCTGTGTAGAAAATATTTTCGATACTATCAACCTCCCTTAGACGCTTTAGCGCGATAAAAAGTGTACTTATATCCTCAGACTTTTGGAAGCGATAATAGTGTCTGCACAATGCCTGTGTGATCTCATCTTCGCTTTGATCAAGTAGGGAAAAATCGAGTGAATCGAGAAATTTTACAATCAATTTAGCATTGCCATATCCAAAAAGTGCACAGATCAAGGCGATGGATTCATCTCTATATCTGGGTGCGATCAGAAGTGGATCAGGCTTTGCATATGATAGTTCTTTGAGATTGTTTCTCTCTTCTACTTCTCTATCTAGCATCTCTTTAAGTTTTTTATCCATAAGAGAAACTTATCCCACTCCCCGCCCTGCCATCACAAACAATCCTATCACAATCAAGACAAATGAGAGTAGTGTGAAGATCGCCATGGGTATCGCTAGTCCATTGATGCCACCTATCTGCCGATGCATTAGCAGGATACGCTTCTCTTCATCAGGGAGTATCATCTCAAGTTCTTTGCACTTTTCTCTATATTGTGCATAAACAAAATAGGTTCCAAATCCGCCCAATGCAATGGAAAAAAACAAAAAAACAAAGGCAAGAAGACGCATAGGGAGTATCGCTCCCAAAACCAACACTACAAAAAGGACGATCAGCGCTATCTTCATCTGTTTGCGATATAGAAAATACCAAAATCCTCCTAGCATCGCCCAACTATTCCAATACCAACTGAGTTTTCCTCCGTTTTTGCCAAAGTGTTCAAATGCTTTTTTATACCACTCAAATTTAGTAGGAGTAGCGATGTATGCTTCAAACATCTCTTTTTCATAGTCAGCTTTTTTCATAAAGAGCACCCTCCTCTTTTGTTCCTCTTCTGCCTTCTCGCATCAACGCAATGACTACGATCACTGGTGGCACGCTCAGCGCAAAGAAATAAGAGGGAATATGTAGATACCCATGACGGTTGAGATAGAAAAAGCCTAAAATCAGCAGAGCATAGGCACCTAGACGATAAAATGAGAGAAATGCCCTAGAGTCCCTAAGCACTTCAGAGATAGAGCGTTTTTGTGCTTTTTGCTTGGCTCTCTCCTCATCAACAACCTCGACAAACTCCTCTCTAGTCAGCTCTCTCTCCTCTGGCTTGGTCTCTTCATCATAGAGATCATATGGATCATCGATCTTATCTATCTCATCTCGATCCACTCCATCATCTCGATCCACTCCGTATTCAATACGCTTCTGTATCATATTGCGATAACTTGCCATAGAAGCAAAGATAACCAAAGAGGAGGTGAAAAATCCTATTTGTGTTGTGTAGAGCCAATTTTTATGCCCCGAAAGCATACAAAAAATCAGAATACCGATATCTATAGCAAGTAGTGTATTGAGGATCTTTTTATTAATATTTGTCATCCTCGTCCTCATCCGAATCATCATGACGATTATAAGAGTATCGCGGATCTTTTGCTAGCTCATCAAGTGACTTTTTTTGCTTTTTGTAAACGATATAAACATTCAAGATCGCCGCACCAACACCCCAGAAAACACCCAGCCACAAAAGCCAAGTATAGCCAAAGAGTTGTTTGAGACCCAGACCGATACCTACACCCATCAACACTGCCACAACGATCGAAATTCCAAGACTCAATCCATCCGCCGCATCAACGACTTTTTTTAGCTTTGGTTCACTCTTGGTCTCTGCTTGTTTCTCTTTTTCCATTATTTATACCTTTTTATCGCAAATCAGCGATCTCTTTCATCACGCTAGAAGCTGCCTTGATCGTCTCGTCGATCATCTCATCACTGATCTCAGTTGAGATAAATCCTGTCTCATAGGCAGAACAGGCTAGATAAATCCCACGGTCAAGCATTCCTTTGTGAAATTTGGCAAAAGTTTTACTATCATTTTCCAAAGCCTCATCGAAATTATTGACAGGTTTGTCACTAAAGAAAAATCCAAACATACTTCCCCGTACGCTGGTTACGAGAGGAATACCAACATCCTCTGCTGCACTTTCAAATCCTAGCATCAACTTTTTGGCATGATCACCCAGTACGGCATAGAGTGT
>QMKU01000251.1 GCA_003646525.1 Campylobacterota bacterium | reverse complement strand
TGGATAGTAGAAGAGAGGTTTGCAAATCTAATGGAGAATAATTTTCATATAGACAGAATATATCCAGTTAATCTCAAAGCACTCAAGAGAGACAAATCACAACTCTTAGTTGAAATAAGGCGTATTCGTTCGTATGCCACTAATGAGTATGATATCGTCATTGACGCGCAAGGCTTGATCAAATCAGCCATTGTATCTCGCATACTAGGTCCCAACATAGGATTCGATCGAAATTCTACGCGGGAAAAAGCCGCCTCTCTGTTTTACAAGAAATCCTACTCAATCCCTTATGAAGAAAATGTTATCTATAGAAATGTCAAACTTATCCTTAATGCGTTGGAGATAGATTTTGAAAAAAAAGATTTGTCAGACAAAAAGCCCTTTCTCTTCTTTATCGAGAGAGAGAGACACAAAACCATGCCCTATTTAACTAAAAGCAAAAAAAATATTATCTATATCGTGGGATCAAGTTGGGAAAGCAAAGTCTACCCCAAAGAGAAATTTGTTGAGTTAGTCCAGATATTGGGTGGAAATCCATTATTGGTATGGGGTGATGATGCTGAGTATCGATCTGCCAAATTTATCAGTACAAGAAGCAATGCTATCGTACTTCCTCAGCTCACGCTTGGTGAGTTGAAAGCATTGATAGATAGTGCTGATTTGGTGATCGGTGGAGATAGTGGACCGACTCATTTTGCTTGGGCGATGAATCGTCCGAGTATTACGCTATTTGGTCCCACTCCAGGGAGAAGAAATACTTTGGAAGGTGAGTATACCAGAGTGATATGCTCGTCGAGTGAAGTAGATCCGTTGCGATTGAACAGAGAAGATTTTAGCATTGGAGAGATCGACCCAGAGGAGATAGCCCAAGTTGCTAAAGAGCTGCTAGCTCTGGAATTTGTTGCCCATCAGGAGGGGAGGTAGATGACGAAAAAGAGTAAATTTCTTGTTCAGCTAGAGTATTTTTCAGTCAGAATATTGATCGGAATAACAGCTCTTATGCCTCGCTCCTTGGTTTATGGCATGATGAAGGGTGTAGCTCTGTTGTTTTATCACCTTCTTAAACGAAGGAGAGAGGTCACCTATGACAATCTCAGGCATGCCTTTCCTGATATGCAAAAAGAGGGACTTCAAAAGCTGACTAGAGAAGTTTATGTAGAGCTCTCTATCACTATCTCAGATATACTTTTGATGTTGACTGCTCGTCTTGATATGGATGAGATGGTAGAGAATTATGAAGAGGCTCTAGCGAAACTTGAAGTACTGAAGAGTGAATCTCATCAAGGTGTTATCTTCATGGGAGCACATTTTTCCAATTGGGAATTGCCGCCACTTTTTGCCTCCAAACATGGTTTTCCTATGACAGTTATCGGACGAAGAGGAGACAATCTCCTCATTGATCAAAAGATTGTCATCCCCTTTCGGGCAAAGTATGGCAATCAAACCGCTTATAAGAAAAAGGCTGGCATTTCGATGATGCGCACTTTGAAGAGAGGCGGTACAGTCGGTTTGCTAATCGACCAAAAGGTTAACAAAGAGAATGGATTTCTAGTCTCTTTTTTTGGTCGGGAAGCTTTTACAACTCATGCTGTTGCGATGATGAAGCGCAAATCCAATCCTACAATCATCCCTATCAGTATGCCTCGGATAGCCAAAGGAAAATATAGACTTGAAATCGATGACGAGATAGTATATCAGGCAGATGAGGTCGCAGATGAAGATGAGAAGCTTCTCAAAATGACAGAACGATACAATCAGGCACTTGAAAAAATCATCAAGGCACATCCAGCACAATGGTTTTGGGTACATGATCGATGGAACAAAAGAGTTTAGATGATGTGGCAAAAATTTGATTTGAGAGTTACTTTTAATCTTTTGGTTGTTGTCTATGCTTTTGTGCTTCCACTCTCTAGGGCGAGTGTAGGGATATCAATAGTATTGATGACCCTGCTTTTTTTATTTCAGAGAGATTTGAAAGTGCAGCTTGTACAGATTGGCAAGAACAGTATCACGCGTGCGATAATCCTTTTTGTACTTTTTTATTATTTGACACTCTTGTCTGTTTCTGGAGAGGATATGAGACAAGGTCTCAAAGATCTAGTCCCTTATCTTTATCTTTTACCTGCTGTTATGATGATGGGGACGATAGACAAACAGACTATTCCCAAAGTGATGATTGCTTTTATTGCAGGAATGTTTGTAAGTGAAATTATTTCGTATGGTATCTTCTTTGAGTTATGGGAGAAGAGCCGCGTAGTTGCTAGCAATCCAACACCTTTTATGCATCATATTCAATACAGTACTTTTTTGGCATTTACAGCACTAGTTTTGCTAGATACTGTACTCAAAGAGCGACAACTTGCTTATAGGGTTTTCTCTCTCCTCTTTTTTGTAGCAGTCGTAGCGACACTTTTTGTGATCAATGGACGAACGGGTCAGGTTGCCTTTCTTGGTGGTCTTTTTCTCCTAGGATTGACACATTTCCAAAATAGAGTCAAAGCACTTTTTCTTTCGTCACTCTTGATAGTATTGGTCGTAGGTACTGCCTATGGCTTAAGTGACAATTTTAGAGAGAGAGTCAGTGTAGCACAGAGTGATATCCACAAGATGATAAATGAAGGTAATTTCGGCACTTCATTAGGTTATCGTGTGGGTGTGACTATACTCTCCATTCCACTGATAAAAGAAAATCCACTCTTGGGTACGGGTGTCGTTGATACTATGCCTAGGATAAAAATGGAAGCCAAAAAAGCTTTTCCAGATGATTATTGGCTCAAAAGAGCCAACCATTTGCAAAATCAATATTTGCAAGTTTTGGTTGAGATCGGCTTGGTGGGTTTGGGTTTTTTGATGTGGATGCTTTACGAAATAGCCCGAATTCCTTTGCATTCAAATCGATATCGTACGATCAAAATTGTTCTTATAGCTGTCTACTTCTTTACGATGTTTTCAGACATTCAATTACATATCCAATTTACAGTAGGATTGTTCGCATTGATCGTTGGTCTGCTTTTGGCACAATCTAGGATTGAAAACGAAGAAGAGAGTAAAAAGGTAGAAGAGAGTAAAAAAATAGAAAAGGTCTCCTGTGCCTGAATCCATCAGTGTAACGATGATTACCAAGAATGCATCGCGCTATTTGGCTGAATCTCTGGAGGCTTTGCAGCAATTTGGTGAAATCATCGTACTAGATAATGGTTCAACAGATGATACGATTGATATCGCACGAACATTTCCCAATGTGCAAGTCTACGAGAGTCCGTTCATCGGGTTTGGTCCCCTGAAAAATTTGGTAGCTTCCTATGCTAGGAATGATTGGATACTCTCTGTGGATAGTGATGAGGTCTTTACTGAGGAACTTGTCGATGAGATCCTCTCATTGTCACTTAACAAAAGTAAAGTTTATGCAATCATACGGGATAACTACTACAATGGGAAACTGATGCGTTGCTGTGGCT
>QMKU01000250.1 GCA_003646525.1 Campylobacterota bacterium | reverse complement strand
TGCAATGGTTTTCGTCTTTTGGATCGCGATCCGATGGGGTGTGAAGTCTGCCATGAGAGGAGGGAGATATGAAGAGAGTGTCAAGCAACTCTCTCTGCTGAGTTACGCGACACCCTCTTTTTATCTGGCTCTACTCCTTGTGCTCTTCTTTGCACTGAAGCTAGGATGGTTTCCGATCAGTGGATTGGAAGGGTTTGAGCCTAGAGAGGGTATTGCCTACTACTTGGATATGGCATATCATCTTGTTTTGCCTATTTCAGTAATGGTTTTTGTGGGGTTTGGTTCACTGCTACTTTATATCCGTTCCCTGACACGGGATATTCTCAAGAGTGATTATATCTTTTTTGCTAGAGCGAGAGGGGTGGAAGAAGCACAACTCAGAAAGATTTACATCCTTCCTAATCTCAAACCGTTTATTATTACTATATTGGGGCTATCGCTTCCAGGGATATTAGGCGGTTCCGTTATTTTGGAACAAATCTTTTCGATTGATGGAATGGGATTGCTCTTTTATCAAAGTGCATTAAGTCGGGATTATCCAGTGATCATGGGGATATTGATCATCGGTGCTTTTTTGACACTGTTGGGAAATGTAGTGGCAGACTTGGTGCTTTTGAAGATAAATCCGCACTATAGAATAAGCACTTGACAGATATATACTGTCAAGAGTTAAATATTTAGGAGTAGGGACTTCAGTCCCATAAAACGGGACTAAAGTCCCTGCTCCAAGGAAACGGTCAATTTATCAAATAAAGAGCAATTTCATCTGCAATAAAAAAGTCAGGATTGTGATATCTATTGCTGTCAAGGCGTAATTTTTGCTTCTGAACAAGATAATCTGCACGCGTTTGCATAGGAAGAGGCAAGATATCTTTATTGATTCCAACACAACTACGCAAGCCCAAGAAGATCCTTTCTGTTAAGAGTTCAATATCTTTTAGTTTTTCATTGCTTATTTTCAAGGGATTAGAAATATAAGCATCTATATTGACTTGTGGATAGTATCGGGTATTTCCCAAAAAGCCCACAGCACCAGCACCAGCACCTATATAGTTTTCCAATCTCCAATAGCCTATATTGTGTCGGCTTTGATAAGTACCAAAATTTGAAATTTCATATTGTGCAAAACCATGCTCTTGGATCGATTGCACGACAAACTGTGCCAATCGTTCATCTTCTTGTCTGACTTTTGGACGCTTGGCAAAGGGAGTATTGGCTTCGATCGTCAACTCATAAGCTGAAATATGATCGATAGGAAGAGCAGAAGCTTGTTTGATATCCGAGAGAAGAGACAGGGTGCTATCTCCGAGAAAATTATAAATCAGATCAAGTGAAAGATGTTGAAAGCCCAATAGTTTGGCATTTTCAATCGCCTCAATTGCTTCTCTAGGACTATGAGCCCTATTGAGAGCTTTGAGCTTATCGGCACTGAAGCTCTGCACGCCAAAACTGATACGATTAATGCCCAGTGACTTCATACCAGCAAGCCAAGCCTTGCTTGCTGAGTTTGGATTGGCTTCACTCGTCATCTCTGCTTCTTCCTTGAGATAAGGACCAAGCAATTCAAAAATAGGCTGATAAAGTTCTGTTGCAACAGTCGAGGGTGTGCCCCCTCCAATAAAAAGTGTATCGATCGAATCTCTCTTCACACCAAAGCGTTCGAGTTCAAATTTTAACTGTTCTAGGAGTGCCTGCATATAAGATTTGCGTGTATCAAACTTATCAACATAAGAGTTGAAACTACAGTAGTAACATTTTGAATCACAATAGGGAATATGGATATAGAGAAGCATTATAGCTCATTTCAAATGGTTATAATCCCATTTTGGGTAAAATACTAGCAAAATATACCATAGATATGCCTTTTAATTGGGAACATGTCAAAGAAGAGTAGAAAATGCAGAAGAGAGAGGGGTATCGCCCAAATGTTGCAGCAGTCATACTCTCTTCAAAATATCCAGAAATATGTGAATTTTTTATCGCACACAGGAGTGATATCAAAAATGCCTGGCAGTTTCCTCAGGGAGGGATTGATAAGGGGGAAACACCTCAAGAGGCTCTTCTGAGAGAACTTCAGGAGGAGATTGGATGTAATGATGTTGAAATCATTGCAGAATTTCCAGAGTGGATCACTTATGATTTCCCAAATGTCATTTCTGAAAAAATGTATCCTTTCAAAGGGCAGACACAGAAATATTTTCTCGTGCGTCTCAAAGAGGGATCAGAGATTGATTTGCAGGCTTTTCATATTCCTGAATTTGAAGAGTATGACTTTGTATCGCTTGAAGAGTTATTCAATAGAGTCACTTATCTTAAGCGAAAGCCTTATCGTCAGGTGATCGATTATTTTGTTAAAGAAGGATTTGTTTAGATGTTGATCGTACAAAAATATGGCGGAACCAGTGTAGGTGATTTGGATCGTATCGAAAATGTCGCCAATCGTGTTGTTGCAAGCAAAAAAGAGGGTAATGATGTGGTCGTCGTTGTCTCTGCTATGAGTGGTGAGACTAATAAGCTCATAAAATACGCCAACCATTTTAGTAAAACACCAGCAAAGCGAGAGATGGATATACTCCTAAGCTCAGGTGAACGGATCACTGCGGCACTACTCGCTATTGCTATACAAGAGATGGGTATTGATACGATCGCGATGACAGGTCGTCAGGCAGGCATCAAAACAGATGACAACCATACCTATGCCCGTATCGCATCTATCGATACTACTGCGATGGAGCGAGAGTTGAAAAATGATCGCGTGATTATCGTCGCTGGCTTTCAGGGAACTAATAAATCTGGACAAGTGACTACGCTAGGTCGAGGAGGTTCAGATCTCTCTGCTGTGGCTATAGCTGGTGCTCTAGGCGCAGATGTATGTGAGATTTACAGTGATGTAGATGGTGTCTATACGACAGACCCGAGGATCGAACCAAAAGCCAAAAAGATAGATTTTATCTCCTATGACGAGATGTTGGAATTGGCAAGTTTGGGTGCTAAAGTCTTGCAGAGTCGCTCGGTAGAATTGGCGAAAAAGTTGTCAGTCAAGATCGTAGCAAAGAGTAGTTTTTCAGAAGCTGAAGGAACAGTTATTGCCAAGGAGGCTAAAAAGATGGAAGAGTTATTGGTAAGTGGTATCGTATTGGACAAAAATCAAGCGAGAGTCACGCTGAGAGAGGTAGCAGATAGACCAGGTATAGCAGCAGAGATATTTAGCAATTTGGCAGAAGAGCATATCAACATAGATATGATCATTCAAAATGCCAGTACGGATGGAACAACCAATCTAGGCTTTACTGTTCCAGAGAGCGAACTCGAAAGAGCTAGAAAAGTGATAGTTGCCTTTAACCATGATACTGGTAGTGTAGATTATGACAAAAATGTTTGCAAGGTTTCCATCGTTGGTGTCGGGATGAAATCACATAGTGGTGTAGCTGCAAAAGCATTTCTTGTGATGGCTGAAAACAACATCAATATTGATATG
>QMKU01000249.1 GCA_003646525.1 Campylobacterota bacterium | reverse complement strand
TCTCTTATAATTGTTGGCTCAATTGGAGAAACAGTTTATCATCGTAATATTTATGGATTAATGTTAACTTTTATTATTATTGCAATTGGACTAGATCACGCTTGGAAACTAACCAAAAAACTTAAGAGGAAAATACTCATCGCTATTTTAGTACTAACCACAGTCTCATTTGCCCTTCTTCAGCACATCAAATACGTTACCTACTACTACACATCTCATTCTATCCAGAACCCACTTCTATTCAAATATGACGCACCAGAAATATTTACTTATCTAAAAGATTATCAAGACTATACTATTTACGACAACATCTTCTTTGTTCCCATTTACGCAGGAATATACTGGCAACTTGATCCAGTTGATTTTCAGCAAAATGCAATTTGGGCAGATCCAGATGATTGGGGATTTTCCAATGCTCAAACTTGGAACAATCTCCATCTCACGGAAACAAGCATTAATAATCTACTCTGTCTCAAACATCAAAATCCTGATACGCCACTGCGCGCACTTATTATTGATGATCCAGGTAAATATAACTCAGTAGCTGTATTTCTCTCTCATGATTTTTCAGGCTCTCTTACTCTCCACGCAGTTTATGACATCGACCTTCTCTATCCATTTGTTTTGGAGAATTATCCCAACGATCTTTGTAGATTAAACTAGCAATAGTTTTCACTCCCACTGAAAACTATTATTATCAGTTACAATATAAATATGCTTAAAATATTCAAACATGACTGGTCAAAATTAATTCTCGCCTTCCTCGTCTCTACTACCATTTTCCTCGGTTACTATCTCATCACCAAACATACCAAGCTCGACATAGTCTATAAGAACTGGGATGGTCCTGGTTATGTCCTCGTTGCCAAGAGTCTCTACGATCCAGCAGTAGCCTACGAAAATAATTTCTTTAACTCAGGAGACATCACTCCAGAGTGGTCTTGGCTCCCTGCTCACTTCCCACTCTATCCACTCTTAATCAGAGCCTTTTCATTTCTTGGCTATTTCCAAGCAATGCTCTTAATAAGTCTAGGCTTTACCCTTGCTGCATATCTCGCTCTCTATGAACTAATCAAATCTCTCAAAATCACCAAACACCCATTCCTCGTTACATTCCCATTTATCTTTCTCTCGCCGCGTTGGTTTATCGTTTCACACGTTGGTAACTCAGAGAGCGCTTTTGTTTTTTTTATAATTCTTTTTCTTCTTTATTTACACAAAAAAGATCACAAGAAATCTGCTATTTTTCTTGCACTTGCTCAGGTCACACGGCCCCACGCTATATTTTTTGCCCTCGGTCTTGCAATCATTGCTCTAATTGATTTCATAAAATCAAACAATCGTATTCAGGTCGTAAAAACCTATCTCCCATATTTACTAATCCCAGCTTCTATTCTGGTCGTTTTTACTTTTTATTATTTCCAGACTGGCAACTTCTGGGCTTTTTTTGAGGCTATCTCCCTCACTAAAAATCTTCAAACCATTCCCTTTGCCACCTTTACCTTCCCCAGTGCCAACATCGAGACTTTTTGGCAGGAGATTAACGCTGCCGATTACGTAATCTATCTCGCCGCCGCCCTCACCATGTTTAGGAAAAAATTCTGGCAATTCGGCATCATCTCACTAACATTTTTTATCCCCCTTATATTCCTTCACCACACCGACATCAGTCGCTATGCTATTCCCATGCTCCCATTTGCCTTTATAGCCTTCTCAGAAATGCTGGAGAAGAAAGAGCTTACTCTTGCCACTCTGCTGATGTCACCAGCTATTTATATGTACGCCATTAATTTCATGGATCATAATCATGGGACATAAAAAACGAGCATTTCTCTGTTTTCAGAAGGGGCAGTATTCACTTTGGCGTGCATGATATTCTGGCGCACTATCTTGTTTTCCGCCTTCATGTTTATCTCGAGGACTTGCGCTCACAAATTGCCAGTCTCATTCGTGAGATCAGTATCAAAGAGGTCAAAAAAGGTAAAAAGGGTAGGAAATAGCTGTTGACAATTATTGGCAAAAATGCCATGATTATTTCAGATATTTATCAAAAATGATAAAAATATGAGATACATCACCCTAAAAAACAAGCTTAGCAATATTTACTTTACTCCTCATGATATTCGTATTGCTGGATTCAAATACTCTTCTCTTGCGATGTCTCGCTGGACCAAAAAAGGTCTTATTCGCAAAATTAGGAACGGACTTTATGTTTTTATTGATAGAGAGAGTGAGTTAGATGTTAGAGAATTGGCAGGAATTCTTGTTGAGCCAAGCTATGTATCCATGGAGAGTGCGCTCCACATGGCTGGTCTTATTCCCGAAGTTGTTTTTGCCACTACCTCAATCACCACCAAACTACCCAAGTCATACACTACTTACCTAGGAGAAGTCTATTACAGACATGTTTCTCCCAAATTATTTTTTGGCTATATTTCAGTTGAAGGACCCAATCAACCATACTATCTTGCAGAACCAGAAAAAGCTCTTTTAGATTACATCTATCTCAACTCAAATATCGACAATCGAGATGCTGTAGTTGGACTTCGCCTAGATCCAGAAACAGTCACCAATTTAGATCATAAGAAACTAGATCAATATTTACAAATCTTTAACAACAAGAGAGTAACTCACATTATTAATCAGATCAGAAAAATTCATGTTATCAATTAACCAAATTCTCAAATTTGCTAAAACAGACAAGCTTAATAGGCATATTCTTCAGGAATATTTTCAGTACGAAATCTTAGATAGCTTATTCAAGCAAGATGACAGTCTAAATTATTCTTTTCTTGGAGGGACAGCTATCAGACTCATTTATGGAGGCATGAGGTACTCAGAAGATCTTGATTTTGACACTACAAACCTTGATGTTTTTGATGAACTTCTCTCAACCGTAGTCAAAAGCATGCAAGATAAAGGTTTTGAAATTGAGTTTCGCTTAATTCATAAGGGAGCTTATCACTGCCATATCAAATTTCCCTCAGTCTTACATTCTTATGGTCTTTCAGGATACAAAGAAGAAAAACTTTTTATTAAAGTTGATGCCACCACTACTGATAAACTTTACACAAGCAGTCATGCTCTTGATAACTATGGAGTATTTCGCAAAATTCAGGTAGCACCCGCTCCTGTTTTACTATCCCAAAAACTATACACTATTGGAGCAAGAAAGAGACCTAAAGGAAGAGATTTGTATGACGTAACTTGGCTTTGGGGAATGGGTAGCCCAGATGAAAAATACACACAAGATGTACTAGGGAAATCTGTCAAAGAATTAATAATAGATACTCAAAAATATCTCACTACGATAGATCTAGATGATCTAATTAGAGACACCAAGCCTTTTCTGATCAACCCTGATGATATTCGTCGCATTAAGTTTTTCCCTCAGTATCTTAGCGAAAAACTCCAAGAGCTTTGATCTCTTCCCAAGATCACCATCGTCACTCCCTCATCTAATAATAACCTAAATTGGA
>QMKU01000248.1 GCA_003646525.1 Campylobacterota bacterium | reverse complement strand
CTATCGAAGAGAATATCGCAACATGCAAAAAATATCTTGAGCGCATGAGCAAGATGGGAATGACACTAGAGATCGAACTAGGTGTAACAGGCGGAGAAGAGGATGGTGTAGACAACAGTGATATTGCATACAGATCATGCAGCACGAAAGTTACTTCCGTGGATCGATGGATTGTTGGATGCGAGTGAAGCTCATTTCGAAAAATACGGCTCTCCACTCTTCTCTTCTCATATGATCGATCTCTCCGAAGAGCCGATCGAAGAGAATATCTCAACTTGTAAAAAATATCTTGAGCGCATGAGCAAAATGGGAATGACTCTAGAGATCGAATTGGGTGTTACTGGTGGAGAAGAAGATGGTGTAGATAATAGTGATGTAGATAATGCACTGCTTTATACCCAGCCAGAAGAGGTCAACTATGCTTATGAAGAGTTGAGTAAGGTAAGTCCTCGCTTTACGATCGCGGCATCATTTGGTAATGTTCATGGAGTCTATAAGCCAGGCAATGTTGTTTTGACTCCAACGATTCTTGATAATTCACAAAAATATATTCAGGAAAAGCATGGCACCAAAGTCAAACCTGTTGATTTTGTTTTCCACGGTGGTTCAGGATCAGCACCTGCAGAGATCAGTGAAGCAATCAGTTACGGCGCAATCAAAATGAATATAGATACCGATACCCAGTGGGCATTTTGGGATGGCATTCGTGCGTATGAACAAAAAAATCACGACTACCTTCAGGGGCAAATAGGCAATCCAGATGGAGAAGACAAGCCAAACAAGGGTTACTACGATCCAAGAAAATGGCTCAGAGCTGCTGAAGAGTCAATGATAGCAAGGCTTGAGATAGCATTTAGTGATCTTAACTGTATTGGTAGAAATTAACGATATATAGATTAAAAGTCATCCAAGTTGATACTCGATTTGGCATAGTTTGAGACATTACTTTCAAAGAAGTTGCTTTTGACATCATTCATCTCTAAGTGTTTGGTCACAAGCTTCTGGAGATAGGTTGTTGGAGCTTCTGTAAAGATAGGATCAAGTCCTATTTTTTTGAGTCTATCATTGGCATAATTATAGACAGTCTGCTCCATCAACTCTTCAGTAGTACCCATGATAGGGTATCTGTGCAGTAGATATTTTCCATATTCCAGCTCTATCTTGACCGCATCATCGATCATCTTGTATGCACTATCTATTGTATTGGTTTGAATTTTATTCTCTTTCTGGATGGTTTTGAAGATATTAGAAAAGAGTGGTAAGTGTGTATTTAGTTCATCTCTCGCGATAAATTTTATCATATCTCGTGCGCCTGGAACCTTGTCTCCAAGTAGATAGATATAGCTGAATCCAAGTAAAAAATAGATACCTTCCAAGTTGACACTTGCCATCGCACTCAAGAGCATTTTATCTACAGAACCTCCATCGATATAGCTAGCGAATTGATCAGCTATTTTTTGATTTTTGGTATTGAGTGCATCATCATATTTGTAGAGATTGAAGACCTCATCTGAGTTGCCGCAAGCGTCGAGTAGTACGGCATAACTCTTAGAATGATTGACCTCCTGCATGATTTGCAGACTCAGTACAGATTTGACCAAGCGATTATTTGTTAGTCTTCTGAAGTCACTCAGATACTCTTCTTGTGCGCT
This sequence comes from Campylobacterota bacterium, assembly GCA_003646525.1. Classification (GTDB taxonomy): domain Bacteria; phylum Campylobacterota; class Campylobacteria; order Campylobacterales; family Sulfurovaceae; genus SZUA-451. The sequence goes on along the minus strand of QMKU01000248.1, from coordinate 1,832 downwards.
GTCATTGAAACTCAGTTGCGCAAAGGTCATCTTGTAAATCGCCTGCTCGTTATCGGTCAATTGGTTAAAATTCTTTTTTTCTGTGGAAGTGTTGACTTCACTCGGAAACCAAGTATTTGCATTCATCGAGTCATATATGTTGCTGTCCCATTGATATTTTGAGCGGTTAAAATCTACAAAACCAGTGGGAGAACCACCATAAATTTTCTCATCGAGGATATCTTCACCCTTTGGATTATAGTAGTTTTTTGAATTCATTGGTGTTTTTCCTTTGTTTGATAATATTTAGAGATATTTTCATTTTTATATTGCCTTTATCTGTTTTTAGTAGAGCTACTGTCAACGGTAACTTATGTATAGATTATAGCATTATTTTATACTCTTTGCACTCTACTCCTTTAGTTTTGTCTCCATTTTATCCTGTTCTTTGGAGAGTATCTTCTGTTGCTCTTTCATTTTTGTGAATTGACTAAATCTACGATAATAAAAGAAGCCTCCCAAGAGCAAGATTACTATAAGTGCATGCCACTTATCTAGCCAACTCTGCATACCTAGGATATGATCTACTATGCTCTCATCTTCTAATTTTTTGATCAACTCTATAGCTACAGTTGTCTGCTCTGGATAAGAATCTATAGTGATAGGCTGATAGACTTTGTGGATTTGTCTATCTTTATAATCTGCATTATTATTTATGACAAAGAGATCTAAAAAATGTGGTTTGAGCAAGAGGATGATTGATTGTCTATTTTTGAGTGTTGTGATGGGAGAGAGCTCTATGGCTCTATAGTCACCATAGGAGATCAAAGTGAAGTTCAAGTCGCATCTGCTTTGTAGCTCTTGTGCTTTTATCTCTTTTACAAATAAATTTTTTACAAAAGATAGATTATCTGCAACCACAGTTTTGTTTTTATCTACTCCAAAGATAATTTTGGAGGAGATATTTTCTGCATATAGAGAAGTAATGAGAAAAGTAGAGAAAATAAAGGATCCTATATGCCTATATAAAGATTTATTTAGGGTCATGATTGACTCTTGTATTGTTCGATAGCGGCCAAAAGTTTCACAAGTCCATCCTTGTAAGTCTCTACAAACTTTGGTATAAGATGCAAGTTATTATAGATATATTGTTTGTGCATAGAGTCTACAATATCAAACATCTCATAAGCACCTATAGCAGCTGTAAGACCTTTCATGTCTAGACACAATCTTTTGGCTTGCTGATAACGATCTTCATCTACCATTCTTTTTATACTTTCATCAGAGTTGCCATATGCTGTGACAAACTCATTGAGTACTTCTCTATATAACTCTACGCTATCATTGGCAAGCTTTATACCTTTTCTAAAATCAAGTCCTTCTATAGATTGTGGTCTCTTATTTTTAAGTTTTTTAAGTTTTTTAAATTGTTCAGGTTTTTCGTTTATATTTTCTTTGCTGATAAAGTTTTGTAAAATAGTGTAGAGATAGCCTGTATTGAGAGGCTTCCCTAGATAAGCATTGGCACCCGAACGGAACATTTTGTTGATCTCACTCTCTAGCGTCATGGAGGTTGATGCGACAATAGGAATGTGATTGTAGCGACTATTGTGTCTGATCTGAGCGATAGCATCATATCCATCCATAATAGGCATACTGATATCCATCAAAATCAAATCAAATTTATTATCTTTTTTCTCTAATAGCTTGAGTGCTTCTTGTCCATTGTTCGCTAGAGTCACTTTGATACCAGACTTTTCCAAAATATTTTGAAAAAGCTTTTGATCGATAAAGCTATCCTCAACGACCAAAATGCGAGAACCTTTAAAATCATTGAAACTATCGGCAGTAAT
>QMKU01000247.1 GCA_003646525.1 Campylobacterota bacterium | reverse complement strand
TGCCCATTGAGGCGTATACTTATTAGATAAAATATGACTTTTATATGCTTCAAACCCATTGAAGTTAACTTCTACAAACTTTTTGTTGTAGAGTGTCTCAGAGAGAACTACATGCGTCATTGCCAAAACGAATGCCAAGTCAGTACCTACTTTTATTCCCAACCATTCGTCAGCATGTGTTGCCGTATTTGAAAATCTAGGATCAATACAGATAAGTGTTGCACCTTTGCCTCTCGTTCTTTTGAATATATCCATAGTGTCGGGTGTGACGATGGCTTCTGCTCTATTTGCTCCTGCCATGATCACATACTTGGCATTTTCCAAATCCGCAGTTCCATAGGTTCCAATAGTTAGATTGTATCCAGCAACGGCCGTTTGCAGACAGATGGAAGAGTGATTGATGAAATTTGTAGAACCCAATTTGTTTGATATAAAGCTCCTATAGGTATGCTCGCCCATCCCCTCACCAGCACAAAAACCAATGGTAGAGCGATTGTCTCTCTCTTCGTCTAAAATTTGCGCCAAACCTTTAAAGTTTTTTGTACCATTCAAGATAGCTTCATAGGCTTCATTCCAAGTCACTTTTTTAAATTTTCCATCACCTCTTTTTCCTACTCTAACCATAGGTGATTTCAATCTGTCTGGATCATAAAGTGCGTGGATTCCCGCTGCACCTCTAGCACAAAGCATATTTCTTGATTTTGGAAAGAGTGGATTTGGATCTAGTTTTTTAACAATTCCATTTTTTATCTTTGCGATAGCTGCACATTTGTTGACACACATTTCACACAAAGTTGCAACCTTCGCATCTCTACCTTGACTTGAGGTGTGGGTCTCATCGTCCGCGAAAAGTGCTACAGAGCCCAATGATGCACTACCTACTACGGAGAGTGCGACACTACCCTGCAAAAACTTTCTTCGTGATATTTCAATTTCCACAATATATCCCTTTCGTGTAATAATAAAAATAGACCAAGATTATATACTAAGTTAGTATCAGTGAGAATAAAATCGGAATAAAAAAGAAGCATTTTAATTTTTCTATATCTAAGAAGAGAGTGATTTGGCTATATCACCCCCTTTTGATAGCCTAGCTATGAGAGATCAGTATAAAAGCAGTCTCTATTTATTGCCATATTTTTCGTAAAGATACTCTGCCAATTGAGTTGACTCTGTATCGTTCAAGGCACCTTTTAGAGAAGGCATGAGACCATATTCCTTGATAGCTCTTCTGCTATAAAGTGATTTTCTCTTGTCTGGATCATTGATATAACTTTTGATAAAAGCAACAAAATCTTCTTTGGTTTTAGTTTCAACTTTAATGGTCTGTATAATTTTTTTCACATAAGGTGCCTCATACATGGCAGTATGCTCACCTTCAACTACTATCTTCATACCAATAACTGTAGCATGACAAGATGCACAGTTCTTAGTAAAAAGCACTTCTCTTGGATCAACTTCTTCAACCGCTTTGGGCTTTTCAACAATTTTCTGTACTTTATATTTCTCTTCATAAAGATAAGTAGCCAATACGCTTATCTCCGCATCAGTCATTGCACCTTCGAGAGAAGGCATGAGACCAAACTCTTTAATAGCTTTTTTTCCATAAAGAGATTTTCGTTTATCTGGATTTTGTATATATTCTCTAATAAACAGTGCAAACTCCTCTCTGGAAGCTGTTGTCTTTTTGAGTTTGGCTACCAAATCTGTAATATAGGGTGCCTGAGTAATATACTTATTGTCATACCCCCCATCATTTGTTATCCCCAATATTTCAGCATGGCAAGATGCACAATTTTTAGAAAAAATTTCACCTCCTGATTGTGCAGATAATATTGCGGTAGATAGTAATATGAAAGGTATAACTTTCTTCATTTTCATAGTAACGCCTTTTGTTAATTTCAATGCAATAGAGCAAACACCCCTAGAGTGATTGGATATTCATTTATGATAAATGATAATACTTATAACCTTTATAAATAATTAAATTTGGCACTTCTTCTGTAAAAAATCAATTCTGTTCCCATAAAAGGTTGAAACTACTATAATATCTCATACAAAATAAAACTTTTGCAAAATTTGTTTGGAACTTCTTGGGTAGAATAAACAAAAAAGAAGAGACAAAAAACATAAAATAGCAAGTGGTATTATCCTTGATGATATAAATATCAGTATAAAAGTCATCAATGAAGCTAATAGTAATATGATTAGAAAACTTAAATTTTCCAACAGTGAAGTGAGAGAGTTTGTGGAGAGTTGTTACGGTCGTTATAATATTATAAACTTTAGTGAAGAGCTATTTATAGTGGCTTCAAAAGTTAGAGAAAATTATAATATTTCCTATAAGGAGACATTGATTTAATGAACACAGTGATAGAGTATTATAAGAGAAAGTGTAGATTCAACGGCAGGGGTGAATATGTGTGTTTTTAGTAATACCAAGTAGCTTTCATCCAGAGATAATCTGAAATAATCTTTTTTCCATATTCACTTTCGGGATTGCCACTATTGAGATTGTAGGAGAGGTCTATTGCCAAATTATTTTTAAAGGTATAGATCGCACCTATACTATCGACATGGCTTTGATCTTCCAAGTTAAGTATATCTCTGAAGTAAGCAGAGGAGTAGACAATCCCAAAAAGTTCTTTTTTGGATATTTTGGTGGCGATATAGCTTTTTGCTGCATAAGGGCTTGTCCTGACCGCAGCAGCAATCTCTTCTTTGTTCAATCCTCTTGAATTGTAGAGGTACTCAGCAAGTATTATGATGTCGCTCGGTGTGACATATTTTAGCCCAAGGAGATAAGAGTGATAACCCTTTATCTCTTTCGCATACTCCCCGTGTACTTCAAGATGGCTTTTGATATTTTTTGAGAAAGTGACTCCGATCTTATCTTGGAGTTCATCATTGTAGAGATAGATAAATTCGATATCAGTATCAAAATAGAGCAGATAAAGCTTTGCTGCTAAATTGTTGGATTGTGCATCATAGAGATTACCATTTACTTGGGATGAGGTAGGCAGATAGACGATATCCAATTTTAAATTTTTCAAATCACCTTCAAAGCTTTTATTGTAAGTATAATTAGCCAAGATGTAACCCTCATAGACATTTTCTGGCTGCATCGGATCTTTGGGTCTATCGAGGAAGGCAGTAGGATTGGCAAAATATCCCGTTCCCCATTTGAGTCTTTTTTTGCCCACATCTATGGAGTTTTTTGAGGATAACTGCTTGTCAATATAGAGTTGATAAACAGTGAAGATACTCTCATCGTGCCCTGCGATATCATTGTATTTTGCAGAGAATGATCCAACCAAACTGAAGTCGTCTTTGTAGTGAGTGAAGCCAAACATGGCTTCATTGAGGAGTGTGTTTTGCAAGCTTTCCGTTCTCTTCTGTAGGGCGTATGAGGGGGATTCTTCATTGAGTTGCTGGTATTTGTATTCAGAGCGAAGATATCCAGCATACTCAAAAGTCTTTTTTTTG
>QMKU01000246.1 GCA_003646525.1 Campylobacterota bacterium | reverse complement strand
ATGGTATCGCTAAAACGATGAATCTCCCTTGGATTGTCGATGCAGAGAAGATGTCAAAGGAGATCGGCTTCAAAAAGGTTTGGCTGATGAATGACCTAGAGGCAAACGCTTGGGGTATTGGTGCACTGCAAGAGGAGGATTTTTTCGTCCTGAACGAAGGTAAACCTGATCTTGAGGGTAATGCATCGATCATCTCTGCAGGCACTGGTCTAGGTCAAGCTGGTCTCTACTGGGATGGTGAGCAACTTCGACCATTTGCCTGTGAAGGTGGACATAGTGACTTCTCTCCTCAGTCTGATATAGAGATAGCACTACTACAATTTCTACAAAAACGCTATGTACCTGACTCTCATGTCAGTTGGGAGCGTGTCGTTTCAGGTATGGGCATAGGGAATATTTATGATTTCCTCTGTGATTATCATGGGGCAGATACACCTGATTGGCTTGCAGAAGAGATCAGAACAGGAGATAAAGCTGCTTCGATCTCCATAGTAGCATCTGGTAACCGCTGTCCGATATGTGCTGAAGCCTTCAAACTTTTTGTCCATCTATATGGGGCAGAAGCAGGCAATCAGGCGTTGAAAATCATGTCAACAGCAGGTGTCTATATCGGTGGTGGTATTGCACCAAGAAATCTTGAACAGTTTAAGAATTCGACCTTTATGGATAGTTTTTGTGCCAAAGGGCGTATGAGGCAGATGATGCAGGATATGCCAGTGAAGATAATTCTAAATCAGCGTACTGCACTTTATGGCCCTGCTATTTTTGCAGGGAGTGAAGTCAAATAGTATTGAAGTGAAGGTGACACGGGAAGATGGTATCGTATAACACTACAGGACACGCCAAGCCTTTGCAGGAATAGAGTTGTTGGGTAATAAGTAGTTTGCTTGGGCAATATTCGATCTATCAATAAGCTATCAGAAACTAAAAAATGTTAAAATATGACACTATATGTCATTGAGTAGAAGTAGAATACGGGTAATGATTTTTAAAGGGTGATTAATAAATGCAAAATCAAATTAATTTAGATCAAGAATTCTCTAATGTACTTAGTAATTTATCAAATTTTTCCCACTCTTCAAAATATATGCTTCCAGAACTTTTTGATATTTTTTTGCATTTACTATTTATAAAAGCAATTGAGAAATTACATTTAGATGATACTCGACTTGAAGATATTAACTACAGTTGGGAGAAAATTCTCTCTTCTTCAGATATTAAGCAATATATTTTATACAATGTTATTCCTTTTTTGATAGAGTCAAATGATCAAAATATAAAACTTTATTTTTATGGTGCTCATCGAGTTTTTGAGCATATAGATGAGAAGACATTAAGTTCAATGTGTCAAATTGTAAACAATGTCAAACTTGGAGAAATGAGTAATCAGGAAAGGTATCAATTTGTTGAATACCTTTTAGACTCTATGGCAGAACAATCGGGTAAAGGTGGAGATTTATTAGTACATCGAACACCGAAAAAATTAAGAGACTTTATAACATCAATTTTGAATCCTCAAAGATTTGAAAATATTGCTGATCTTACTTGTGGAACGGGAGCTTTATTGTTGAGTGCTTGTGCACATGTCGATAATACCTTTCAATCAACAGATGATAATACATGTTATGGTGTAGATATCAATGGGAAAATGATTGAAATATCTATTATGCATAGTTATATTTCAGGTTTAAAGTCAGTTCATATAGAACAGAAAGATATCATAAAAGATTTTGATATCGTGAATACTAATGTGAGATATGATAAGATTTATGGTAATCCTCCATTTGGAGTAAGGATTAGTCCTGAATCAGTTAGTCCAATGTTTTCAACTTATTCAAGAAATGCAGATATTTTGTTTGTAGATGCCGTTATGATGTCATTGAAAAAATCTGGAACAGCTGCTGTTATAATTGCAGCTGGGATGTTGTCTTCATCATCTTCAGGACACTTATCTATTAGAAAGAAATTAATTGATGAAATGAATCTAGAAGCTGTAATAAGTTTACCTGTAATGCACTCACATACAAATGTCCGACTTATTCTGCTTGTTTTTAAAAATGAAACAAATACTAATCCTGTACTATTTATTGATTTGAACTCAAATATTGACGGGAGAAGAGATATAGAATTAATGGATAAGAGACTGGAGATTGGAGTTAAACTTTATCAAGGATATAGAGATTCTGCTTATGATAGTAATTTTGATACGAGCAATATAGAATTAGATGATCTATTTTGGTTTGCTGAAAAAAGTAGAATCGCTGACAATGAGTATCTACTTGATCTAAATTTTTATAAACCCCATAAAAAAATAGCTATATTGCCAGTCAGAATAATTTTAGAGGAATTGCCAAAACAGTTATCTCAAATGGTTGATGATATTGAAAGGCTAAAGAATTTAACATCTACTATTGAAAATATTGATGGCAATTCTTTTATGAAGCAAAAACTTGGTGATGTTTGTCAAATGAGATCGGGAAGAGCTCTCCCTAGAGATGAAGAGGTTGAAAATGGTAAATTACCTTGGATTCAGATTGGAGATATTATCAAATCAACGGAGTTTTCAATTACAGGGGCTGAGACTAGTGTGAGTGAAGAGTTTGCCCAAATACATAACTTGACAGTGGTTGAGAAAAATACAGTTTTGATCTCTTCGCGTGGTACACTAGGAGCAACTGTGATTGCTGGAAAAAGAATGTGTATAGGACCGAATGTAATGGCATTAAATCCTATAGATAATCAAATGGATCCATGGTTTTTATTTGGATGGTTCTTGAGTGAGAAGTCAGCTATTGAGGCTTATGCTCAAGGAGTTGTTCCAGCGATTACCTTGGGAATGTTGCGAAATATGACTATTCAAATTCCCACAATGATAGATCAAGAGTATTTTACAAAGTATTATAAATCAATGCAAAAACTGCAAGATATAAAGAATTTATTAGAAGACAATAGCAAACAGATTGATCAAATGTCAAATGCCATCTTCAATCAATATTTTCAATCAAAGGAATAAAAAGTGAAATCATTTTCTATTACAAATTTTAAATCTAGAAAAAGAAAAGAGTAACTAATGTCACAATCCTATGAACCTTTTTTGGTAGCAATAGATAGCTTTGTCTTGAATGATATTACTAAAGACTATTTTCATGATGACCCAACAAAAAATCAAAAAGCCGAAGAATTTTTCAATGAGTTCTATATGCGTGGTGCTGTGCCTGTATTGACATGGCATCATATCGAGGAGATCTTGGCACATAAAAATGATGAGATCTCAGCTAAGTCCATAGCATTTATTAGAGATCTTCCTCATCTTGCCTTGGTCATCAACTCTCATGATCCTGATTTTATAGGTTCTATTCTTGATATTGAAAGTATAGAGATTGCCAAAATTTTACAACATGAGTCAACAGATTTAGCATTTATTATTAGTAGTACTAAAAAAGAAATGTACAGTTTTGCATCAGGTATAGATTTCATTGACTCACTTAGCCCTAT